>JAXGWN010000176.1:0-4565 GCA_040773285.1 Bacillota bacterium | reverse complement strand
GGCCCTGGAACGGGTCGTCTGTACCAACTATCTGGAGTACAACCTTAAAAGCGAAGGACGCCGGCAACATGGTTTCAGCAAAGTCCACTATGAGCTGAGTCAACTCTTCGAATAAGACTTAACCACCCAGCATACAGACAGGTCTGGTGATGGTCATTTTTACATTAGAGCCGACAGATGATTTCAAGGAAGGACTTCACCGGAACGACCACTACAAGAGAGTTTACACAAAACTATTGACACTCCCCCTTCTTTATTCCCGTACTTTTTTATTTAGTCTTAAAATCTTTCCCGGAAAAAGGAGCCTCCCCATGGAGACTCCCCTTCCGGATCCTCTGTTCCTATCCGTTCCTTATCCCTGTTTTCCGTGACGTACTGCGATGATCTCGGCCAGCACCCCGATGGCGATTTCCTGGGGACTCTGCGCTCCGATGTCCAGCCCTATGGGACTGTGGAGCGCCTCCAGCTGTTCCCGGGAAAATCCCAGTTCCAGCATTTTCCCGCTGAGGGCCTTTACCTTTTTCCGGCTGCCCAGCATCCCCATGTAGGCCACCTCATGGCGGAGCACCTCTTCCAGGCACTGGGCGTCGGTTCCGTGACTCCAGCTGGCCAGAACCACATAGGTGTTCCGGTCGGGCCGGACTTCCCGGATGCCCTCCCGGAAGTCCCGGAAAAGCACCCGGTCTGCCTCCGGGAGCCGCTCCGTCCGGGCAAATTCCTCCCGGTTGTCAATGACGGTCACATGAAATTCCAGGGGAGCTGCCCCGTAGACCAGCCAGCGGGCCACGTGTCCGGCCCCCAGAATCAGGAGCCGGGGCACCCCTTCCAGGGCCTCAGCCAGCCAGCGGTCCCCCAAGGCGTCCAGCACCCGTACCGTTCCGGGGCGGCTGAGCTCCGCCGGGTCCTCTCCCTGAAGAACCTCCTCCGGCAGAGAGACTCCTCCCAGCAGCTTACCTTCCCCGCTGTACAGAGCCTTCTGAAAGGGAGCCGCAAGGGACGTCAGAAGGACGGCCTCCCGGCCGGACAGCTGTACCTCTTCCACCAGATGCCAGAAATCCGTATCCGGCCGGGGCTCCAGTAGAACGTCCAGGGCGCCTCCGCAGGTGGAAATATCCCGGAGGATTTCCGCTGTTTCTCCCCCTTCTTCCAGCAGCTGAAGAGCCCGGAGATACACCTCCTTCTCGGAGGTCCCACCCCCCACCGTGCCCTCGGTGGTGCCATCGGTCCGGATCAGCATCCGGGTTCCGGGATCCCGGGAGGTGGTTCCCCTGGTTTCCACCAGGGTGGCCAGCAGGAGACGCTCCCCCTCCCTGGCACCGTGGCGGAGTGCTTTCAATATGGTGTTGTCCATTGAGGTGCCTCCTGCTTTCCGGCGCCAGAATTCTCCGGCACCTTAAGGGTAATTTTTTCTCCCAGGCGGATCAGCCGCTTCATGCCCACGCATTGTCCCACACCCCGGAAGATGGCTTCCCGGTTCTCCGGCAGCCACCGGGTTCCGGCCAGGGCGGTGACCCCGGTATTCCGGAAGGCTTCCGGATACAATGGGGTGCTGGATCCGGTCATCACTATGGTCCGGGCTCCGGTGCAGTACGACAGGATCTCGTCCAGGGTGCCGTTAATCAGGGTGGCGCTGGTGACAAAAACCACCTGACAGCGGGGAAGAAGCTCTTTCTGGGCCTTCTCCGGCTGTACGTTTTCCGCCCCGGATCCGTCCTTTTCAAAAATATACATCTGATTGGGTCTTCCCTGCAGCCGGCGGATCACCGGGCCGATGTGCCCCACGATGCCCACGGTATCGCCGGGCTGCACAGAACCTGCTTCCAGGGCGTCCTGTCCCTGCTTTTCCCCGGGGCTTATGGGAGAGGCCGCATTGAGAACCGCCAGGCCCAGACCACTGGCCAGAACGTTTCTTCCTTTTACGGCCCAGCCGGCCATCTCCAGGGCTGGCATTCCCTCCAGAGCCTCACCGGGAAAGGCAGAGCATACCTCCCCGATCTCCCGTCTCAGGGTGTAGGTGACTCCAATGGAACCATCGTCCAGTTCCACGGCCATAAGGGCCAGACCCACCTGGGCGCTTTTAATGGTCCGCTGTGCCAGCAGTGGTTCCGCCAGGCTGTAAATCCTCTGAGCAATCATCCCGTCTGCCTCCTCCGCACACCCCAATCCGTTATTGGCATATGCCATTTACAATTCCATTATAGTATGGGATCCCCGTGTTCTGTCAACCGGGAGCCGGCGTCTTCGGAAGTCATCTTTTCCTCCCGCCCGGTCAGCCGGAGGGCCCGCTGCAAACGGGGGGCCAGGGCGGCGGTCAGAAAGCCGCTTAAGGCTCCGGAGATAAGAGAAATCCCGGCAGCGATCAATAGGGGCTCCTTCTGGTTTCCAAAGAACAGCAGGAAGGAAGTCACCGTACCGGTGAAATTGGCCAGAGCCCCCACCAGGCAGTCCGCCGGCAGGGCCGGCTTTCTGAGGAAGTAATACACCATTTCCGCCACCAGTACCGGTGGGATGTAGGTGGCTGCCTTGATGGGGGGTGTCCCCAGGGCCACGATCACCAGGAAGGCCTGGACCAGACCGAACAGCAGCACGCTGCCCCGCCGGGGTACCAGCCGCCAGGTCAGGGACAGCCACATCATATACCAGATGCCTCCCACAATGCCGGCCGGCATCAGGAGATGGCTGGTGGCAAAGGAAGATACAGTGAACACGAAAGGCTTACTGGCCACGGACAGGGCGGCCAGCATGGCCACCAGCAGCAGCTGGTGCAGTTGAAATTTCTTCATGGTTTACTCCTTGTTCTCCGGCTGTACGTGCCGGTCCAGCAGAAACAGTACGCTTTCCTTCCGGTAGGGGAGGTAATAGCCCTCCGGATCTTCTTTGAGAACCTCTTTCAGGTATCCTGCCGGAATTTTCTCCTCAGGAAGTCCGTAGTAGTGATCCATGAACCGGTAGAATTCCCTGAGGTCCCGGAAGGGCTGACCGAATTCTTCTGAGATGGGTATCTCCCGGAAATCCCACCCGCCGGTCCTCAGGCTCTCCCCTATGTGCTCTGCGGTTTCCCGGCCCGGGCCGGATGGCTCCACGTCCATCCACTGACTGACCTGGAAGGCGTCCTCTTTCCCCCCGGCCGGGGCCAGGATGGCCAGGGCCCTCCCACTTACTCCCAGCAGCCGTCCGATCCGCTCCCGGACTCCCCCCACATAACTTATGTATACCAGGTCAGGATTCTCCAGGGGCTCCCAGGTCTGCCAGTCCGCTTCCTCCCGCTGAATCCTCATGCCCCGGATCTCCGGGATGGCCTGAAGGACCAGGGAACTGATGTCCACAGCCCGGAGGATCTTGAGGGGAGGACTCGTGTGGGGCGCCAGGGGGGCCAGGCCGCAGCCCAGGTCGGCCATGGTTTCCAGGGGGCCACAGAAGTCCAGGATATGGCCGGCAATACGCCGGTAGTAGCCGGTCCTGTCTGCGGCCCGCTGAAACCACCCTATGCTTTCTTCAGTCCACCTAAACATGGTCCCCTCCTTCTGTACTCCAGTTTTCCTCCAGCAGGGCGGCAATCCGCCCCGGAAGGGTGTCCCGGTTTTCCGGGGTCACCGGAATGACCTGTACGTTCCGATGGTTCCGGGCGCTTTCCAGAAAGGGGGTATCCTTCTGTTTTACCACCCCGAGCACCGGGATTTCCTCCTGGTCCAGGCAGGCCAGCACCTCATCCCGGAACCGGGGCGCCATGTTTTCAAAAAAGCCCAGTTCATCCATGATGAGGACCGCTCTGTCTTCTTCCCTCCTCCGGAAGGCCTTCCGGAGGAGGGAAATGCCCATCTCCTCGAAGACCGGGGGCTCCACATGCCAAGCACCGGCTTCCTCCCAGGCAAAGAGTCGGGGCGGTGTTTCATCCTCCGGGGAGGCGGGCTCCATAAGGAAGCCGGGGACACCCCAACCGGGTCCGGCCGGTCTGGTCCGGAACCCGTAAGGTTTCCTGCCGGTGATGGTAAGGGCCCCGTCCAGGGCCGTGCTTTTCCCGGCCCGGATGGGACCGGTGAGCAGAATATGCATAGTAACTCCTTTCCTTTCACGATCTCGTTATCCTATTGTAAGTATAACGCAATCAAAAAAATATATGATTTCCTGCCGTTGTATAAACCCTCATTATCCTTACAAAAGGATAACGCAGTCTCCTCAAAAATTCAAGCCCTTCTGAACGATTATCCATTTCAGAAAATCTGAACTTCCTGATATTTTCCATCTAAAACGAATGCACCCCCACCAAGAAGGTATTGGCAGGGGTGCAGGTCCTATAAATCGCTATGGATGAATTCCAGGATTTCTTCGTAGGTTTTGTCGCTTCTCTTGATTGCCGCAATAAGTTCCTCTTTCTTCAGGGCATCTCTTTTGTCCATCAGCTGCTTGAGTTCCGTGACCGCAGTTTCATACTTTTCCTTCGTTTTAACAACTTTCTCCTGCGCTACTTCAATTTTCAGGTCCAATGACATCCCTTCTTTCGCCATTTTCAGTCTCCTGTCCCTGATAAGATTTTCAGCGCGTTACTGATTTCGGTTGCCCTGTAT
>JAXGWN010000175.1:0-4598 GCA_040773285.1 Bacillota bacterium | reverse complement strand
GCGCCGGGGCAACCGAGAACCAGAATGGTGATGGCCAGTTCCAGGTTCCGGGAAAATACCCAGACCAGGATGCCCAGAAGAAGAACCGCTGGTGTGTAGTATCTGGCAAACCGGTCGATGAAACGCTCAGCCCCGGACTTGGAGTCCTGGGCTTCTTCCACCAGTTCAATGATCCGGCCGAATGTGGTATCCTCCCCAATGCGGTCGGCGACAATCTGCACCGTCCCGTTGTCCAGAATGGTTCCTGCGTACACATGATCCCCGGCTGCTTTTGCGACCGGAAGGGATTCTCCGGTGATGCTGGATTCATTGATGCTGCCTTCTCCGGATAATACGCTGCCATCAACCGGAATTTTTGCACCGGTTTTGACCAGAAGGATGTCGCCCACGGCCACCCCGTCCACGGCCACTTCCTGAAACTCCCCGTCTGGCATCCGCTTCAGCGCACTCTCAGGCGCCATTTCTGTGAGTTCCCTAATGGCTGAGCGGGTTTTGTTCAGTGTGCGTTGTTCCAGATAGGCACCAAACAGGAACAGGAATGTAACGATGGCGGATTCTTCGAAGTTCCTGATCAGAAACGCCCCTATGACCGCAATGGTGACCAGAACATCTATGCTGACCACCCTTACCCGTAATGCCTGATATGCCTGGATAGCAATGGGGGCAACGCCCAGTACAGAAGCGGCTGCCAAGGCCCAGAGCGCCACCACTTCATTTTTAAAACCCAGGGATCCGGTAAAACCGACGGCAATAAGGACGGCACTGACCAGCGTTATGTGGTTTTTTTTACTGAGAATGAATTTCTGCATTATGCACCTGCTTTTCTTTGACTGTCATTGCTTCCAAATAAAGTTATGAGGCTTCTGCCTGCAGGGGGGAGGAATTTTCCTCTTTACTCCGGCGGGCTAAGTGGGGCATCTCAGGAATGGTATGCCTGATCCAGTTCGGACAGCATCTGGTAGACCGCCTCGTAACTCTCGCACACATCGCCCGGCACTGTGTAATGGTCTGTAACTTTCCTCAGTCCTGCAAAAGCGCTGTTCAGTTCAGGCCTTTCCGATCCCGAGTTCTCAATTTTCTGATACATTTCCTTCCACAATGAATGGACTTCATGGAACTCGGGGTGATTCTGCCCATGAACCCGGGCCACAACCGGCACATACTGGATCAGGGTCTTCATATGGCGGCCTGTTACCTCTTTGAATGAATTCCTGTCTGACATTTTCTTTCCCTACCTTTCATTTCGCTTTGTGTTCTGGATTCAGAGTATCATGGCCGGAAGGAGATTGATTTGACCAGAATCAAAACTGACAGGATATTTACCGGTTACTTCAGGATGCAGAACCTGAAAACCCCAAAGGGAACCTCCTTTTGCGGATCATATTTTCCTCCTGTATAATGAATACCAGCTAAAAGCACGGGAATAAGGGACTTATATTTCAGGAGGCAGAGATCATGCTATGCAACCACACCAGCCAGGCCAGCTGCATTGAAAGTGTACCCATTTTTTCCAGTCTGAGCGCCGGGGAAAGAATGGAGATTGTGGAGATTGCATCCTCCCGCAGTTTTGGCAGGGGCGATACGGTATACAGGGCAGGCGATGAAGGGGGTACTCTTTTTGTCCTTTACACCGGACGGGTCAAACTCTTCCGCCTTAATGCCAACGGGAAGGAGCAGGTTCTCAGGGTGGTGGAGCCGGGGGAATTTATCGGGGAGTTATCCCTTTTTTCCTCCCTGCCCCTGACGGACAACGCTGTGGCTTTGGAGGCAACAACCATGTGCGTGCTGCAGGGGGGCCGGCTGAAGGAACTGATGGCCAAATATCCGTCTATCGCCTTTAAGGTTATGGATGAACTGTCCCGAAGACTGGAAAAAGCTGAAAACAGGATTGAGGACATCAGTTTAAGTTCGGTCACCCAACGGGTGTCCAGGGCACTGCTGGAGCTGTCGGAAGGAAACAAAGAGGTCCTCCTGCCCATGACCAAGGGAGATCTGGCTTCCCAGCTGGGTATGACACAGGAAACCCTGAGCCGCAAACTGGCTGCCTTACAGGAAGAAGGGATGATCCTGCTGAAGGGGCACCGGAGCATCACAATAACGGACCGGGCTGCCCTGGAAGAAATCAGCAGTGATCTGTAAACCGGGCCAGAGATGCTGGATGGTCCGGGGAGCCCTGAGTGCAGGTATTGTTTTCTGACGTATTAATGCTGAAGAACTGTCCGGCCTGTCCCTTGCCGAAATCTGTCGAGAGGCCCATGAATTTGGCCATAGGGAGTGGCAAAGAGGATGTATCTATGATTAGAATTGAGTTTTTCCATGACGTGATCTGCAGCTTCTGTTTTCCGATGTCCGCCAGAATGCGGCGGATTGCGCAAAGGCACAGGGATATTGAAGTCGTTCACCGGTCGTTCGCATTGGGATGGGACCCCGAAGATTTTATCCGGAGCTTTGGCTCCCGGGAAGCCGTGAAACCCGTGGTGCTGGAACACTGGCACCAGGCCAATCTGAATGATGATGAGCACCGGTTCAACATCGAAGGGATGCGCCGTACAGATTTCAGTTTCCCCCTCTCCAGGCCAGGTCTGAATGCGGCCAAGGCAGCCGGGATGATCGCCGGGGAATCGATGTACTGGGATGTGTTCGACAGAATTCAGCATAAACTGTTTGTGGAAAACCGGAATATTGAAGATCCCCTCGTATTGGAGGAGGCTGTAAAGGAAACTTCCATCTGTCTGGCCGACTGGAAAAGGCAGCTGGAAAAAACTGAGACAGAGCGGGCAGTCCTGGCGGATCTGCAGCTGGCCAGGGAGTATGGAGTCCACAGTGTGCCGGCACTGGTTATTGACCGGAAGTATTATGTTTCAGGTGCTCTTCCAGAAGAGGACATAGAACAGGTTCTCGCCAGAATCTCAGGGGAAAAGGGTTTGGCATCCGAGGAGTCATCGGATGCCGGGACTGCTGATCCCACCGGGGCGTGCATCCTTATGGAAGACAAATGGCAGTGCAGATGATCCTGCTGGCTTCACTGGCATACACATGCTTCCGGATGCCTGGCCGGTTCCCCCCTGTTTTACAGAACCGGGCATAGGGGGAAAGAAAAAGAGAGGCTGAACAGACATGAGCATTCTGGCAACAGTGGCTGGAATCCTTCTGGCACTGAACGTACTGGGCTTTGCCCTGAATAAGATGCTCTTTTCTGGTGAACTGGTCGGCATGAAGCCCTACGGCAGACTGGCAAATGTGCATGGTCAGAAAATGCACATTTATTCCCTGGGAGACGGAGAAGAGACGATCGTTCTGCTGCCTGGTCTGGGAGTTCCCCTGCCCAGTGCAGACTTTGGACCCCTTATGCGGGAACTGTCCCGGAAGTATTCGGTCGTCAGTATTGAATACTTCGGAACCGGCTTCAGCGACCGGACGGAGATTCCCAGAACCAATGAGAACTATACCGGGGAGATCAGGGAAGTTCTGTCTTCGGCCGGGTTTTTCCCTCCCTATATACTGATGCCCCACTCGGCTTCAGGGATCTACAGTGAGTACTATGCAACAAAGTATTCGGAGGAAGTGTCTGCCATCATTATGCTGGATACAACTTCTTCGGCTGAGAAGGGGGCAGAGGTTCCCCGGTTTTTGTATCAGCTGGGCAGGCTTCAGCAGGCTAACGGATTTGGCCGCATCCTGAATTCTATCATTGCACCCAGACTGCTGAAGGAAGAAAATGGCTATACCAGACAGGAGATACGTGATTACAGGAAATTTTTGAATCATGCCCTGAACGATACGATCATCGACCAGAATATCCGGTTCAATGACAATATCCTCGAAGTGATGGGAATGGAATTCCCGGAAGGGATTCCGGTACTCAAAATAGTACCGGAGGGAACCGTCAGGCAGGTTGGCAAAAAATATCAGGAAGACCACATGAAGAGGCTTGGAAAAAGTTCCGGATACAGAATCGTTGCCGGCTCCCATTTCTTATACCAGACGGATTCTGTGGTCATCCATGAGATGACTACGGATTTCCTTAATAAGCACTGATTTTCCGGGGAACAGACAGTCAGGGACGTTGGTCCCGCCCGGCAAAAAATATAATTGGAGGCGAAACATGCAGATCGCTCTGACAAAAAAACTGGCGGACGCCACAGGTGAATCCACAAAGGCACTTCCGCCAGAGGATAACCCCCTGTTTTCCTGGACAGCCAACTGGGCGAAGGCCTGGGATAACCGGAGAACCGAGGACATGATCGTTCTGGTGAACCATGCCACCCGCTTCACGGTGGCCATCTATCAGGTGAAGCGGAAAGATCTTAAGAATATGGCAGAGATAATGAAAAAGGCCATTGAAGACACCCTTCTGAGTCTTAATTTTAACCCTATGATGGTGGAGGAGTATCTGAAACTGGCAGGGGAAGTGGAATTCACCCAGAACCGGAACCGCAAGGCAGCCGCATGGGTCAGCAAGGCAGGCGTGGAATGCGCCTTCCATGTGAGAAGAGAGTTTGATGGAACCGAAAAGGTATTCGTCAACACTGTGGGTGCAAGGGCGAACGAACGGATCGTAAGCACTTCCGACAGTTCATTGCAGGAGGAATTTGTTC
>JAXGWN010000174.1:0-4650 GCA_040773285.1 Bacillota bacterium | reverse complement strand
CTATAATGGTGGTGAAATCGGGCACATGCCTGGGAGGGCGTATTATATGAAGACAATATACCTGGACAATGCCAGCACCTCATTTCCCAAGGCCCCGGGACTGGGGTCTGCTGTGGCCGGATTTCTGGAGCGCATGGCGTACAATGTGAACCGTGGTGGTTATTCAGGCGCTTACGATGCGGAAAGCATGGTGTATGAAACCAGAAAGCGGCTGGCCCGGCTGATCGGCTGTCCGGAGTACCGGAGGGTTATTTTTACTTCGGGAGTCACTTTTTCATTGAACACTTTTATCCAGGGGGTGCTCCGGCCGGGAGACCACGTTCTGATCAGTTCCCTGGAACACAATGCAGTGATGAGGCCCCTCACCAGGAGGCTCGGAGAAGGGATCACCTGGGATACCATACCGGCCGACTCCAGTGGAAACTCAGATCCGGATTCCCTGAGGAAGCTTTTGAAGAAAAATACCAGGGCTGTGCTGGTGAATCATGGCTCCAACGTATGCGGGACCCTGTTCCCGATCGAGCAGGCCGGCAGGTTTTGCCAGGAGCATGACCTGATCCTGGCGGTGGACGCTGCCCAGACGCTGGGAGCTGTACCCTTGTCCATGGAAGAGATGGGCATCGATTTCCTGGCCTTTGCGGGACATAAGGGTCTGCTGGGTCCGCAGGGTGTTGGAGGATTTGCAGTGTCTTCAAGGCTGGAAGGGCGCCTGGAGCCGCTGACCGCCGGCGGGACCGGCAGTTTATCT
This sequence comes from Bacillota bacterium, assembly GCA_040773285.1. Lineage (GTDB taxonomy): Bacteria > Bacillota > TC1 > TC1 > UBA5767 > JAXGWN01. The sequence goes on along the minus strand of JAXGWN010000174.1, from coordinate 3,902 downwards.
GACGACCTGAATCTGCCGGAGTTTCTTCCGGACCGGTTTGAAAGCGGTACCCTGAATCTTCCGGGCATTGCCGGACTGTCGCACAGCCTTTCTTTTTTGGAGGATACAACTCCGAAAGAAATCCATCGAAGAGAGATGGAACTCACCATTCGCTTTCTTTCAGGAATACAGGAACGGGTTCCGGCCGCAACTGTGGTGGGAAGAAAGGATACACACAATAGGGTGGCCGTGGTTTCCCTGGATTTCCCGGGGGACGACAATGCCCGGATTGGCTTTGACCTGGACCGCATATACGGAATTCAGACCAGGGTGGGGCTGCACTGCGCACCTCTGGCCCACCGGACTCTGAACACCTGGCCCGGGGGGACCGTCCGCTTCAGTTTCGGCTGTTTCAATACACCAGAAGAGGTAGACCTCTGTCTGCAGGCCCTGGAGGAAATCACCTCAGGGGTCCGGGACAGATAAAAATAATAAAAAGACAGGAGAGCGTAAAATGGCAGATTATCAGAAAATGTGGGAAGAACTGGGGATGGATCTGGAAACACACGATCTATTGTGTGAGGCACTGCCCCAGGCCTTCGGGGATGTATATCTTTCCCAGGAGAACCGTCCGGAGGCAATGGACTATTACAACTTTGTGGTATCCGAGATTCATGGGGTGCGTCCCATGGAACTGATCGAACACCAGAAAAAAGGCGGGAAGGTATTTGGGACCTTCTGTATCTTCGTTCCTGATGAGATTGTTTTTGCAGCAGGGGGAATCGCAACCGGACTCTGCGGGGGTTCCCAGTTCTGGGTGCCAGGTGGAGAGAAAGTGCTTCCGGCCAACACCTGTTCCCTGATCAAGGCTTCCGTGGGGGCCAGGCTGGACCGGACCTGCCCGTTTTTCCAGATTGCGGATATGTATGTGGGGGAAACCACCTGCGACGGCAAAAAGAAGGCCTGGGAGATCCTGGGAGAAGACGTTCCCATGTACATCATGGACATTCCCCAGATGAAGAGGTCCAGGGACATCGCTGCCTGGGCTCAGGAAATCCGTGACTTCAGGGACATGGTGGAGGAATTCACCGGCAACACAGTTTCTCCAGAGGCACTGGGAAATGCCATTGTGCTTATCAACGACAAACGAAGGGCACTGAAGCGGCTGTCCGATCTGCGTAAGAATCAGCAGGTTCCCATCAGCGGGAAAGACGTTCTGCTGATTGATCAGATTGCCTTCTACGATGACCCCGCCAGATTTACCCAGATGACCAATAAACTCTGCGATGAACTGGATGAACGGGTGAAACAGGGAGTTGGGGTCTTTGAGGCCGGAACCAAACGGATCATGATTACCGGCACCCCTCTGGCCATTCCCAACTGGAAACTCCATCACATTGTGGAAACCAGTGGAGGTGCAGTGGTGTGTGAAGAGATGTGCACCGGGACAAGATACTTTGAAAAACTGGTGGACGAAAGTCAGGATACGGTGGATGCTCAGATCGATGCCCTGGCCAGCCGTTACATGGAAATCAACTGTGCCTGCTTCACCCCCAACGATGCCAGAACAGAGGACATCATCCGCCTGGCGGAGGAATACAAGGTGGACGGGGTAATCGATGTGAACCTGAAGTTCTGCGGTCTGTATGACGTGGAAGGATATAAGGTGGAAAGGGCTCTCAAAGAGGCCGGGATTCCGGTTCTGGGTCTGGAAACCGATTATACGGATAACGACGCCCAGCAGCTGAGAACCAGAGTTGGTGCATTTATTGAGATGCTGAAAAACAGCTGATCATGAAAGGACACTATTATGTTCTCTTCCGGGATCACACCACCGGTATGGAACTGTACAACGGCCTGAAGGAACTGGGGATCCGTGCGGTGATCGCGCCGACCCCCAGAAGCCTCAGCCGCTGCTGCGGGATCTCCCTGATGGTACTGGAAGAAGACGTGGATGTCATACGGGAATACGTACGTGCCCACCAGATCCCGGTGCTGGATATCGCCTGGCTGGACGGCCAGCCGGACCGGTACCGCGACCGGTTCTGCTAGGAGGCGCCATGATTTTCATAGGAATCGATATCGGCTCCACTGCCTCCAAAGTGGTGGCCAGAGGAGACCGGGAGTTTCATTTCACCATACCCACCGGCTGGAACAGCCGGGAGACAGCCCGGGCCATCCGGGAACATCTGGCCGGCAGAGACGTGGATATTGCCTCCCCGGAAGTGATTGTGGTGGCTACCGGTTATGGACGCATCTCCGTCGAGTACGCCAACCGGGTGATCACCGAAATCACCTGCCACGGCAAAGGGGGACACCATCTGGCCGGTGACAGCTGCACCATCATCGATGTGGGCGGTCAGGATACCAAAGTGATCAATGTGGAAAACGGACAGGTCACCGGTTTCCTGATGAACGACAAGTGTTCGGCCGGGACCGGAAAATTCATTGAGGTCATGGCCAACCGGCTCAATGTGACCATCGACGAACTGATTGCTCTGGCTTCCCGCGGCAAAGTCATACCCATCAGTTCCCTGTGTACAGTTTTTGCCGAAACGGAGATCATCAACTACATGGGTGAGGGGAAGGAAAGGGAAGACATTGCCGCCGGTGTGGTGGACTCCGTTGCCGGCAGGGTCATGCTGCTGTGTGGCAGGATGCCTCTTCAGGAGCGGGTAATTCTGACCGGAGGACTGAGCCACAGCCATCACTTCTGCCAGGTTCTTTCAGAAAAACTGAAACAACGGGTGGAACCTCAGGAGATGGACCGTTATGCGGGGGCATTGGGTGCTGCTCTTCTGGCTGAAAAAACGCTGTGAGAGAAACGGAATGCGGCGGATAACCGCCGTATTTTTATGAATTCATACATAAGCAGTATAGATTAAAGCATAGATTTCCTTTATGAAGCGTGCATGCCGGATTGAATCTCTGAATTAGACTGGCCGTCAGCAAAGGACTAGAATCGTTATGGTGGCATAGAACACTGACAGGGATAGGAGGTGATCGTGTGAAGGATTCCTACGTGAGGATGCAGGAAATTTCAAAAACTTTCGGAAGAGTGGAGGCGCTGAACAGAGTCAGTCTGGAGATCCGGACCGGAGAGGTACTGGCTATCGTGGGGGACAATGGCGCCGGGAAAAGCACACTGATCAAGATCCTGTCCGGTGTTCTGGCACCGGATCAGGGGACGATTCTGGTGGGAGAAAAAGTATACTCCCGGCTGAAGCCAGCGGCTTCTATTTCGCTGGGAATCTCCACAGTATTCCAGGATCTGGCTCTGGTGGACACCCTGGATGTGCCGGACAATCTGTTTCTGGGGCGGGAACGGACCTTGGTCCGGGGCTGGCTGGACAGAAGGAAAATGCGGCAGGAATCCGGGAAACTTCTGGAAGACCTGGGAATTAAGATCCCTGATCTCTCATCGCCGGTCAGCCGGCTCAGCGGTGGACAGAGGCAGGGGGTGGCAGTGGCCCGGGCCGTACTGCAGGGAGGGGAAATCCTGATCTTCGATGAGCCCACCGCGGCCATGGGCGTTCAGGAAACGGTGGCGGTTCTCCGTCTGATCCGCCGGCTGGCGGACCGGGGACACGGCGTAGTGGTCATCAGCCACAATATGGATCAGGTGTTTGAGATTTCCGACAGAATTGCGGTGATGCGAAGAGGAAGGGTGGTACACTCTCTCCTTACCCGGGAAACGAATCCGCAGCGGGTAATCGCACTGATCACGGGCGCTCTGGACGGAAGAGCGGAAGAGACAGGGGGGCCGGATGATGGCAGGAATGATTAGGGCGGGCAATGGTTCAAGATTTCTGCTGCTGGGCTTCCTGACGGTCATCGTGGTGGTTCTAAGCCTGGTGTCGGAGTTTTTTCTTTCCTGGGAGAATCTCCGGAATATTCTCAATCAGTCCTCTTTGTTCATCATG
>JAXGWN010000173.1:0-4668 GCA_040773285.1 Bacillota bacterium | reverse complement strand
CATCGATACCGGGGATAAGCCGGACAGCCGCAACAGAAAATTCTGGTTCCGCCGGGGCTAATTCTGTTTCAGCCAGTCTTCCAGTTTCTCCTGGTGATGTTTTCCAGCAAAAGAGTACCGGAAGGACTTGCGCACCAGTTCAATAACTTCCTCCCGGCTCAGATCATGGGCCAGGGCCACCTGGGTCAGTTCGTGGCTGAGGCCGGTGAGGATATAGGCCGGGTCAACCGTGCTGACGGAAACCCTGACCCCCTGATCCATCAGGTATTGTACGGGATGGGAGGCAAAATCAGGGTAGAGCCCGAACAGAACATTGGTGGAGGGGCAGACCGCCAGCAGGGTCCCCCTGCGGGCCAGTTCCGCCACCAGAGCCGGATCCTCACTGCCCCGGACCCCGTGATCAATCCGGTCCGGCTCCAGATTCTCAAGCACCTCCCATACGCTTTCCGGTCCCTGGACCTCCCCACAGTGGGCAGTCCGGTAAAAGCCCAGTTCTCCCGCCAGCCGGAAGGCTTCACGGTGCTCCGGCGCCCTGAAGTTATCCTCTTCCTTTCCTTTAAGCCCCAGGGCCCACCCGATGGCCACCAGGGGAATTTCCTTCCTGTACTGATCCATCCTGCGGACAAAATCCTCCGCCCAGTAGCGGTCCACGGACCGGTCCAGTTCCCCGATAAAACAAAGATCCACCCCGTACTTCTCCAGGGCCTCCCGGCGCCCCGAGGCCAATCCCCTGACAATCTCCCGGGGATCGATCCCCCGATGCTCATGCACCGCAAAATTGATGATTGCCTCCCGGTACACAATGTTTTCCCGGGCCCCCTCCCGGGCAAAGTCCACCACCAGCTGATGGAAATCCTCCTGCCCGCACATCACGGAGTTCACCACGTTGAACACATTGATGAAGGTATCCAGGCTTCGGGTGTTTTCCCGTATATACCGGTTGGCCCCCTCCTCAGAATCAAAGGGAAACGTAACCCCATTTTTTTCTCCCAGAGAAAGCAGCAGTTCCGGAGAAATGGATCCCTCCAGATGCACGTGGTTCTCCCCTTTGGGCATATCCTGTATCAGCCGTGTCAGTTCAGTATCCATATTTTTCTCCCATCCTTTCAGTGATCCGGGCCGTCTGTTCCGTCCATTTCGCTATGTTGGATATAGTGTATCATTTTGCCGGTCTCCGGACAACCACCGTAAATTAATGACTATTTCACGGAACAAACCGGCGGGAGTGGCCGACTATGGGACAAACACCATGAAAGGAACGTGAAAACAATGCGCAGAATGAAATCAAAACTTCCGGTCAGTTTTCTGCTGGCCCTTGCCCTGATCAGTCTCAGTGTGGTGCCCGCCGGCGCCATGGACGATGCACCCTCTCAGTCCCCCCTGTACCTGTCCTTCACCGGTACCGTAAAAGAGATCCAGGATAGCCCCTGGGTTCCGGAAGGGCAAATCCTGATCACCGAAGGAACCGACGGACAGGAGGTCCATCTGATCCTGAACCCGGGCACACCAGTGGCCGGAGAAGCAGCAATTGAACCGGGCATGACGGTAACCGGCTGGTACGACACCCGGCTTCCCATGCTGATGATCTACCCGCCCCGTTACACCGTGGCCTTCCTGGTGGCCGGGGAAACAGACCTGAATGTCCATGTGGACCATTTCGGCTCCGGTCTGATCAGCTCCGATAATACCCTGGTGATTCTCCCCGATGGGGAGACGGACATCGTGACCCCGGAGGGCCCCGGTACCCCGGAGGATCTGGAGAACCGGGATCTGGCCGTCCTTTATGGAGTGTCCACCCGCAGCATTCCGGCCCAGACCGTTCCGGATGCGGTATACGTACTCCCCGGTCAGGAGGATGGGGAAGAAGCCTCCCGGATGTTTTTTTCCACAGACACCCCTCTTACCCTGCAGGTAAACGGGACATCCCTGGAAGCACCGGCCCCCTGGCAGAACGGCACCACCATCATGGTTCCCCTGCGGGTGGTGGCTGAAGCTCTGGGCTACACGGTCCGCTGGTATCCGGAAACCGAAGAAGTCCGGGTGGGCCCCGGCATCAGTCTCACCATCGGCCAGGACCGTTACGTCTACATGAAGACTCCCCTGATCAGCCTGGGAACCGCCCCGGTTCTGAAAAACGGCGTCACCTGGGTACCCCTTAATTTCTTCCCGGAGGTTCTTCAGACAGAAATTCCTGCAGTAACCGGTCCGGTACTTTCCATCCGTTCCGGTCAATAATTTAAATCTTTCGGCACAAGCATTCCGGCCGGCCCTGACAGGCCGGCCGGTCTTTTTGCACCATAAGGTCACATGCGTGTACAATAAGAAGAGAAAACAACCCTGCTGCCCGGAAAGGAGACCCCATGAAAAGATCCCGGCTCCGCTTCATCCTTGTTCTGTTTCTTCTGGCTGCCACTGCCCTTACCATCCTTACTGTAAGGGTGGATCTGAATCTGAGGATCCGCCGGAAAATCCACCCCTGGGTCCGTTCTCTGGAGGTCTCCACTCCGGAGTCCCCCCTGTACTATCTGGGTCCGGAGGGCCCCCGGAAGGCAGTCCATTCTGCTGCAGAACTGGCGACAGCCGGAGAGGATACCCCGTATTTTCACCCCTCCTGGCTGGAGGAAGGCCTCTACACCTGGCAATACAGCCCGGAGTACGCCCGGCTGGACCTGGCCGGGCCAGGACACCATATTGTAATCCATGACGACGGAAGTGTCCTGGTAAATGGAGAGTCTTCCCCGGTTACCATCCGGCCCCTGCATCTGGACGGGGAGGTGTATCTGCCCTGGGAATCCTGGGAGCAGCTGGCGCCGGACCCGGATCCGGGTCTCATCCTCCACCGGGACGGAGAGGCCATGGTCTTCATAAGCGGCTACCTGGACTACCATGTGGCGGACCTGTCCCGGAAAACCCCCATCTATACCGGAATGGAGGAACTGCTTGAGGGGAAAAGCCGCCTGGAACTTCAGAATTTTTATCGGATCGGTTCCCTGTTTGAACCCCTGCCGGTAGCCGGGGAGGCGGATGGACGCCCTGCCTTTTCCTGGCCGGGTCCCGAGGGCACCCTGCAGGTTTTTACTGAAAGCGGGGTCACCGGACTGGCGGATGTGAATTCCGGTTCCGTACGGGAAAATGCCTTTCCGGCAAGCCTGGTCCATCCTCCCTTTACCCCACCCCTTCCGGAGCCGGTCTTTCTGGCCTGGGAGGCAGTCTACTCCAGAAATCCGGATCCGGAAACAATCGGGGCCATGCCGGGGGTAAACGTGATTTCCCCCACCTGGCACGCCCTCCGTTCCGCAGACGGCGCCATGAGTTCCAATGTGTCCACTGCCTACCTGCAGTGGGCCCGGAGCCGGGGATACCAGGTCTGGGCCCTGGTATCCAACGACTTTGATATTGACCGGACCCATGAATTCCTGAAAAATCCGGAGGCCCGGGAGCGGTTTATCCGGGAGGTGGTGGACGCCGCTCTGACCCATGGGTATCAGGGGATCAATCTGGACTTTGAGCACATCTATATGGAGGACCGGGACCGGCTTACCCATTTTGTCAATGAACTGGCTGTGGCCCTGAGCGCCCACAACCTGATCCTTTCCATGGACGTCACCGTCATGGGGGGCAGCGACAACTGGTCCCGCTGCTACGACCATGAGGCCCTGGGGCGGATTGTGGATTACCTGATCATCATGACCTACGATGAGTACTGGGCCAGCAGTCCGGTCAGCGGACCGGTGGCCTCCTACGGCTGGGTGGAGCGGCACATGAAGGATCTGACGGAAGTGGTGGACAGCCGGAAACTGGTGTTGGGGCTTCCCCTGTACACCAGAATCTGGCGGGAAACCCCTTCCACGGAGACCGCCAACCGGATGGTGACCCGCTCCTCTGCCATCGGGATGGCAGTCCGCCAGACCTTCCTTGAGGAAAACGGGCTTACCCCCATCTGGGATGAGGAAAGCCGCCTGTACTACGCCTCCTTTATCGACGGGGAGCAGCTGGTGAAACTCTGGATTGAAAATGCGGAGACCCTGTCCATCCGCGCCGGGCTGGTGGAGGAACTGGAGCTGGGAGGGATCGCCTGCTGGCAGCGGAGTTTCGCCACCGACGATGTCTGGCCGGCTCTCAGGAACGTACTGAACCGGCGCTGAACTGTTTCTTTTCTTTATATGGCTGCCATATACCAGAAAGGCTGAATACCATGGTTCCCATTACGGCACCCGATTTTCCTGTGGGGTTTCATTCCTTCCACAGAAACCCCGCTTACAACTACCAGCTGAACCGCTGGCATTCTCTGGGTCTCATGCGCTTTGAGGATATCCATAATCTCGGAAGTATGCAGACCTTCGGGGACTGGATCCACACCATGCTGGCCCTGGCAGACCAGGCGGAATCGGAGGAGAGGCTTCTGAACGCAGCCTTTTTCTGCCGGGCAGCAGAATTCTACACCACAGACGGCGATGTTCCGGATAAGGAAGCCCTGTACAGACGTTTCCGTGATCTGTTTGACCGGGCCACTGCACAGGAACCCCTCCGGAAAATCCGTGTACCCTGGAAGGATGCTGAAATACCGGTTCTCCAGATCCCCGCCACCGGACCCAGCAGGGGTACGGTTCTTCTCCATGGCGGAGTCGATTCCTGTCTTGAGGACGTCTATTTTCCCATGAACTATCT
>JAXGWN010000172.1:0-4687 GCA_040773285.1 Bacillota bacterium | reverse complement strand
TTTGATCTGTTCGATCATGGGAACCGCCGCACTGTAATAGGTATCCTCCAGTGTCAGCCGTTTATCCAGTCTCCACCACAGACCTTTCAGAATTTCGCTGAATTTGGTGGCAGGCGGGCTGTCATTGGCCATCCCCCGTGCCATGGTACTGTAGTAATGCTGATGGGTATTGATAAGGCCCGGCATAATCAGCCGGCGTCTTGCGTCCATGAACTGGGCATCCGGATACTTGCTTTTCATCTCTGCGGTGCTTCCGGCATCCCTGATCAGGTTTCCCTCGATCACCACCGCACCATCGTCCAGATAAGGCAGTTCACTGTCCCGGGTAATAAGTCTTCCGTTTCCGATGAGTAACATAGTATATCCCTCCATTTTAAGTTGTTGCACATCTGTACATCCTAACTATACTAATTCACTTTTCAGGCCCGTTTCCCTGCATATGAAAGTGAAAAAAGTCTCCAAAGTCAAATATAGAGGCTGAACATTCAGCCTCATGATGAGCATAGCCAGAGAAATGATAACATACGGGTATTCTCCGTCACATGCTATTCCTATTATTCAGTTGACCGGTCTCTCTGGAACCTTTCCGGTATTATAACGCAATCTCCCGAAAATTTCCACCGGATTTTCCGGAAATCCGGAACCCACCGGGGCACCTGGTGCCCCGGTGGGCCGGTTCCTATTTTTTCAGAAACAGCCAGCCATAATTTTTGTAAGTCTGGTAAATGAAGGCCGCCACATCACTGCTGATGCTGCCGTCCAGGCATTTACCGGAAGCGTCGAATTCCAGTTCCCTGACATCGTCCAGACGTACCTGGAATCTGGGAGTATCTCCACCGCTGAGCAGGAAGAATCCTTTGTTAGTGGAATCCTCAAACTCGGCGCCGGTCCAGAACAGAGTCATTTTCTCCTTATAGGGAGCTCCTGCGTATGGACAGAAGATGGCGCAGTTTCCGCACTCGTTGCACATGCCGTCGATATGCAGGATCTGTTTTCTGCCATCAATCACCACCGTAACGTTGGCCCGGTTGGGGCAGACCTCCATGCAAATTTCGCAGATGGTATGGCAGCTGAGGCAGCGGGCACCTTCCTGCTCCCCTTCCAGCCGGGAATTAAGAACACCCTTTTTATCCCAGATGGCTTCCGCAGTCTCTTCCACGTCGTCATCCCCAATGGAAAGATCCAGTTCCAGTCCCTCACGGGCCAGAACGTCTCCGGCAGCCTTCATGGCATCGGCAATGGCCTTCACTACAGTTGAAGGTCCTTTTCTGCCATCTCCGCCCAGGTAGACACCATCAACAGAGGTCATATTATTGCCGTCCAGTACCGGGTATCCGTCGGAACCGACGGCCACTCCGTTTTTCTCCAGAAGGGAAGTTTCCACTTTTTCCCCGATCGAAGAAATCAGAGTGTCGCAGTCCACTTCAACGGTCCTTCCGGTTCCCACAGGAGACCTGCGGCCGGAGGCATCGGGAGCGCCCAGTTCCATCACTTCACAGGTGAGTTTTCCACCCTTCAGGGATACCGGATTCAGCAGTTCCTTGAACAGAACACCGTCCTCCTGGGCGAAATCCAGTTCTTCCCGGTCCGCCGGCATGTATTCTCTGGTTCTGCGGTATACGATGGAAACCGTCTCAACACCAGGCATGCGGGTTGCAGCCCGGGCAGTATCCATAGCGGTATTTCCGGCTCCGGCCACCACCACGTGCTTTCCGAGATCCATGGATTCCTGTTTTTTGTAACTTTCCAGGAAACGGATGGCATTAAGTACCGGGCTGTCCGAATCAACAGCAATGGTGTTTTCCTTGCTGGCACCCATGCCCAGGAACACGTAATTGTATTCTTTTCTCAGGCTCTCCAGACTGAAATCAGGATCCACACCGAAGCGGAAATCAACACCGGCCTTGCGGATCATTTCGTAATCAGCCTCAATGGTTTTCCCGGGAATCCGGAAGTCAGGAATGATATGGGTTACCGTACCACCGGCAGCCTCACGGCTTTCGAAAACCGTTACATCCATACCGTTTCTCCGCAGGAACCAGGCAAAGCTCATTCCCGCAGGACCCGCACCAATCACTGCGGCCTTGGCAGAAGCTTTCACATCCACCGGCTTCAGGGAACCGGTAAACCCGGCATTGGCATGGTCAAAAGCCACCAGTTTCATATCCCGGATATGTACGGATTCCTCATAATCCAGACGGGTGCACTTGAACATACACTTATGATCACAGATTGTCCCGGTAATGCCCGGCAGAGGATTCTTCGCCGTAATAATCCGGAAAGCAGCGTCGTACTCCTTGTCGGCAACATGCTTCAGATACTGCGGAATGTCCTGACCAATGGGGCATCCCACGGTGCAGGGAGACATGAAGCAATCCATCAGGGGCAGTTCCAGGTCGGTCTTCCGGTTGTCCACCAGTCGGGTTTCCTTCAGATGGTTCCGGTCACTGAGGGAAACTTCCGCCAGCGCATTCAGTCTGTCCATGTCGATCCCACTGGTGCTGGAAATCTCAGGGAACTGTTCGGCAATCTGCTGGATTCTCATATAACCACCTGGCTTCAGAATGGTGGTGGCAATGGTGATGGGCTGTATGCCAATCTCATAAATATCCTTAATATTGAAGGCATCCGCACCGCCGGAGTAGGAAATCTTCAGATCCCCGTTAAACTCTGAAGCCAGTTTTTTGGCCAGGTTAATGGTCAGGGGATACAGGGCACGGCCGGACATGTACATTTCTTCGCCCGGAAGCTCTCCGCGGCGGATTTGTACCGGCAGGGTATTGGAGAGTTTGACACCAAACTCCAGGCCCTGCTCTTTGGCGAACTCTTTCAGACGTCTGAGCATTCCCACCCCATCCGCATACTGCAGATCATGAGTGAAGGACTCTTCTTTGAGGGTGATGTATGTATACCCCATGTCGTCAAAGACTTTTCTCACATAGTCATATCCATGGAGTGTAGGATTCATTTTTACAAAGGTGTGGAATTTCTTTTCACCCAGAAGATACCTGCTGATGGCCTCAATCTCTTCGGGAGGACATCCATGCATGGTTGACAGGGTGATGGAGTTGCACAGATTGGGGGTGATGTTTTCAACATAGGCAGCATCAATATTGCTGAAACGGTCCAGGCGGGCCAGAAGGGCCTCCCGGCACTCCTTAAAGATAGAGGTGCCCGAAGCATTGCGCATGCCTTCGATATAGGCGTCCATCTTTTCTGTCTGGATTCCCTTCAGATCGTAACCTACGCTCATGTTGAACATGAATGATCTGCGGTCAGCAAATCCGAATTCCTTCTCCAGAACGTGCAAAAGAAACCATCCTTTAACATACTCCTCAAGGGCGCCTGTTACGGACAGTTCCGTGGACCACTCTGTATTATAACACTCATCCTCGGCACGGATGCAGGGTTTGGGAAATTCCAGTTCATCAAGAATCTGGACGGTTTTCAGTTCAAAGAACCGCGAACCGGAAAGATAAGAGGCGGCAATGTTCTGTGCCAGTTGGGTATTGGGGCCGGCAGCAGGTCCCACTGGGGTCTCAATCTCTTCCCCGAACAGGCTGATTCTGGCCTCATTGGTGCGCTTGTAGAACTTGCTTTCCGGAATACCGAACACTGTCTTTCCGGACTGGTACTCCTCCAGAACCCAGTCCAGGAGATTCCCAATGGGAATTCCGGTCATTTTATCACTCATAATCTTCCTCCTTGCATATTGGTGGAGAGGGTTCCGGCATATGCCGGAACCCCTGAAAAGATGGTTGTAAAAGGCTTGCGCCTATTTGTTATCCAGGTGTCATTCCACCACCCCTGGCCAAAGCCAAAGGCTTCTGAATCATGCGATCTGTTCACCGTATTCAACCACAATATTTATGTCAGCGGCACCCGGTAAGGATCACATTTCATCAGGCGGTTGTCTGAACCAATAATATTACTTGCTTCTTTCGATGAACAGTTTGGGAATTGCAGCATACATGGCGCATGCTTTGACCAGCTGGCTCTTCCAGGTTCTCTCGTTGGGAGCGTGTGCCTCCTCCTCGTGTCCGGGGCCATAGCCGATGCAGGGAATTCCGTATCTTCCCATGATGGAAACGCCGTTGGTGGAGAAGGTCCACTTGTCAACAACCGGATCCTCATTGAACAGACCTTTGTGGGCAGCAACCAGAGTGGTTGTGGCCGGATGATCTTCCGGAATTACCCAGGTGGGGAAGAAGCACTCAGTGGGGTACTCCAGTCCGGTCCAGGAAGGTCTCTCATACTTGTAAAGGCTTACTTCAGCCTTGGCTTCGATAACGGAAGGCAGTCTTCTTACCTGCTCCAGAGCCTCTTCCCAGGTCTCGCCATGGGTCAGACGTCTGTCAATGGAGATGGCGCAGCCATCAGCAACAGCACATCTGGAAGGAGTTTTGCCGAAGATCTCGCTGACGGCCAGAGTTCCTTTGCCCAGGAACGGATCGTAATGCAGATTGGCATTGAGAGCCTTCAGTTCATTGATAATGGGAGCCATTTTGTAAATGGCATTGTCGCCTCTTTCGGGAGCGGAGCCGTGGCAGCTGATTCCTCTGACTTCAACACGGATTTCCATTCTTCCACGGTGGCCTCTGTAGATTTTCTGGTTGGTAGGCTCAGTGATAACCACAAATTCCGGTCTGATCTTGCTTTCCTCAATGATGTACTGCCAGCACAGACC
>JAXGWN010000171.1:0-4693 GCA_040773285.1 Bacillota bacterium | reverse complement strand
TCCTTCCCGTCCAGACGGCTGTGGACAGCCTCTCTCAGCAGTGAGTAAGCCACTGAAAACAGCGGGATAAACAGAAGAATTCCCAGTATCCCCATGAGTCCTCCCCCGATGGTTACTGCTGCCAGAATCCAGATGGAGGGCAATCCGGCAGCCTTACCCACCACATGGGGATAAATCAGTTTTCCTTCCACCTGCTGGATGATCAGAAATACCAGGAGAAACCACAGGGTCCGGGAGGGTTCCACCACCAGAATCAGCAGCATGGCCAGAACACATCCGGCGAACGCCCCCACAATGGGTACCAGCGCGGTAATTCCCACCATAACCCCGATCATCAGGGGATAGGGAAACCCAAGAACCAGCAGAACCACCACAAAAATGGTTCCCAGAATGGCTGCCTCCAGCAGCTGCCCCGAGAGGAAATGGGAAAACGCATCGGAGGAACGGACGGCCACCTTCAGAATGACCGCTGACACTTTCTCCGGAAGCAGCGCCCGGATCAGCCGGGTGCTCTGCCGGGTGAGAGTCTCCTTCTGCAGAAGAATATAGATGGAGAAAATAAGCCCCAGAAAAAACGTCAGGAGGCCACTGAAAAAGGAGGAAGCAAAACTGAAACCGGATTTCAGCCATTCCAGGGCATTGCCCTGGAAGAAAGAGAGAACCTGCTGCTCCAGTTCCTCCAGGGGCATTCCCACTATGCCCTCCAGCAGCTGCAGCTGTTCCGGAGCCAGAAGGACCGGCAGGACCTCCTGTCTGAAACGCTCCCAGTATCCCGGCATTTTCACCGACAGGTCACGGGCTGTCTGCCCGAAAGCCGGGACCAGCAGCTGCCCAATTATGAAGCCTGCCAGGACCAGCAAAAGTAATGTGGACACAAATCCCATCGCCCGTCGACGGCTGATACCCAGGTTCTTCCAGAAGGAAAACTTCGGTAATACAATGGTCTCCAGCCAGTTCATCGGGATATTCAGCATAAAGGCCAAAGCCAGGCCAAGAATGAGTGGGCTGAGAACAGAAAAGACAGATCCTGCAGCCGCAGCCACCTGTCCCATGTTCAGCACCACCCACAGCAAAAGGGCTGCAAACGCCGTAAGGCGGTAAAAATGTTTCCGTTGTTCCCGGCTCCACTCCATCATTGTTTCCTCCGTCCCTTGTGCTTTCATTGTACCCCACCGGGCCAGTGTGCTCCAGGGAAAAAACCTGTCAGAATTCCTTAGATCCCATTATCCTGAAGGACAGCCAGAGAGAAAGTCCCAGGACCCCGGCCAGAACCGCTGCAGCCACACCGGGCAGCCAGGCAGGAGGGCCCCCATCCGGGAAGGTCAGTCCTGCCCGGCCCAGAATCAGGATCAGGGCAGTGGGAACCAGAAATACAATCATCATAAGGATTCTTCCCTTCTCCACTCCGAAATGAAACATCAGAGGCAGCAGAACCGCCAGCAGAAACAGAGCCAGACCGGTCAGCATGGCGGAGATCATCAGGGCGTCCATCCAGGGAAGACTTCCGGCGATTTTCTGCATCAGAAGGTTCAGCACAAATGCCAGCAGGGACAGGAGCACCCCCAGAACATATTTACTGAGTACCAGTTCCCGGCGGGAAACAGTCATAGTAAGAGCATATTTGTCCCAGTGGCTCCGTTCATCGTAAGACATGGAGGTGATGGTCAGCAGGACCATCATCATGGTGATCACACCGGAGAATGTATCGGGCTGTCCTGCGGCCAGGGCAAAGATCAGGTAGAACCCGAACAGCAGCCCCAGGACCCGGTACTGCTTTTTCAGATTAAGAATATCCTTTATCACCAGGGCTTTCATCTGTTCCGGGCCTCCCTTACATGGTATACCATAATATCCTCCAGCCGGGCAGGATCCATCAGCACACCGGCCGGAATCTTTCTGCGTTCCACCAGTGCTTCCGCACCAAAGGAGCCTTTCCGGATCCCCATGAGAAGGGCCGGATTCAGATTCTCCAGATCCTGCTGCCCCAGTCTGGCGATGCCATAGGTCTCCAGCAGATCATCCTTGGTGCTGCTGAACAGGAGTTTCCCCTGATGAATCAGGGTTATATAGTCACATGCCTTCTCCAGATCGCTGATCACATGAGAACTGAGAAACACTGCCCGGTCCTCCTGCTGGATGAAATCCATGAACAGGTCGAGAATCTCATCCCTCACCAGGGGATCCAGCCCGCTGGTGGGTTCGTCCAGAATCAGCAGCCGGGTGTCGTGGGACATGGCGGCAGCGATGGTCAGTTTGGTTTTCATACCCCGGGAGTAATCCCGTATGGTTTTCTTTTCCGGGAGGCCCAGAGATTTCAGGAGATCCCGGAAGCGCCGGCCATCCCAGCTTCTGTACATATACCTGAGAATCTGTTCCACTTCCCGGGCACTGAGATTCTCCGGAAAGCAGCTTTCATCCAAGACCACGCCGATATGTTCCTTGAGGTCCCGGGTCAGTCCGGCGCTGTCCTCTCCCAGCACCCGAACCAGACCGGAATCCCGCCGGATCAGGTTCAGCATCAGTTTTATGGTGGTGGTCTTACCGGCACCATTTTCCCCGATAAATCCGGTTATAGCCCCCCTGGGCACCTGGAGACTTAAATCCTCCAGGCGGAAATCCCCATAGGCCTTGCAGACATTTTCCATTTCTATGGCAGCATCCACTCTATTCACTCCTCACCATCTGTTCAAAGATTTCCAGAAGTTCCCCCGGGGAAAGACCATAGCCGGCCCCTTCCCGGATCACCTGCCGGAGCAGTTCCTCAATACGGATCCGCTTCTGTTCCCGGACCCTGTCAAGATTGCCATGGGACACAAAACTGCCTCTCCCGGGATGGGATACGATCAGGCCTTCCCGTTCCAGTTCCTCATAAGCTCTTTTGGTGGTGATTACGCTGATCCTCAGGTCCCTGGCCAGGGCCCGCATTGAGGGAAGGGCGTCCCCTTCCCTCAGGATCCCGGACAGGATCTGATCCCGGATCCGGTCCGTGATCTGCTGATAGATCGGTGTCTCACCGCTGGTGCTTATCAGAATATCCATGGTTTCCTCCTGCTTTATTGTATATATATAATATATACAATATAACGGTATGTCAATAAAAAAATCCGGAGATTATTTCTCCGGATCCAGTCTCTTCTCTATGGCAACTTCTGCCCGGAAAGCCGTCTTTCCGGCTTCCCTGCGACGGCCTTCCACACGGACAGTGCCCTGGGCGCTCCCGCCGACATCCGTATACATCTCCAGAGTCTCCCCGGGAAGAACCTCGCTGGTAAAGGCCATCTCCACAGCCCGCACACCATAAGTTCTATGATCCTCCAGGGAAAAACAATCCATCATGAAATCCATGTAGCGGGTATTATTGAGATGCCCATTAGGGTCCAGGTCACTGTAGCCCACCACCCGGTTGTAGACCACCTGCGGATTTTTCAGTTCCTTCTGTCTGGACAAACGTACATCCAGGGCCATACGGCCGCAGGGGGCCGGGAAGCGGTCTGCCAGCACATTGCTGCGGCGTATTTTCCGTTCCTGAACATCCAGCAGGGTCCAAATGGACAACCCCCGTACCAGTTCATTGCCCCGGGAGTCACGGATCAGAAAGTCCCGGAAAAACTCAAGACTTCCCGGCTCCCTGGGCCAGGTCTCCACGGCAATTGTCTCTCCCAGAAGTGGCATCCGTTCCACCTCCACCCGGATCCTCACCAGAACCCAGGTGATCCCCATGGGGAGCAGATGATCAAAGCCTGCACCCAGTTTCTCAGCATGATGCCCTGCGGCGTCCTGAAATAGCCTCAGCAGTGCGCTGAGCCGCATTTCCCTGCGGTAATCCGCATCCCCAAGGGTTACCTGATAGGTCTCTGTATGATAGTTTAGTTCCGTAATCATCGCTTCATCTCCTGATCCGATTATATACTGTGTCCCGGGAAAAATCATATCCATTTACCCGTTCCGGTATTATACTGTGTCTGAAATCCTATTCCACGGAGGTATTCCATGATCGGGTCATCTGCCAGTCTTTCGGTACTGCACCGCAATGGCCGGGCCGCCTCACTTCTGATGCTGGCCATTGTTCCTGCCCAGATCCTTCTGTATGTTCTGTTTCCTCCCCCGGGCAGTGCGTCCGGATGGCTGGATCTTTTTGCCTCCAGCCCTCTTCAGGGGCTGATCGGGCTGGATCTTCTTTACATCCTCAACAACGCCCTGCTGATTCTGATTTATCTGTCCCTCTGGGACATCTGCCGGCAGACCAGTCCTGGAGGATCTCTCACAGCCCTGGTACTGGGGCTCACCGGAATTGCCGCCTACTTCGGCTCCAATCCGGCCTTTGAGATGCTCAACCTCAGCCGGCGTTGGAGTCTGGTCAGTTCTTCTGCCGGGGAAGCCGCTGTTCTGGGAGCTGCAGAAGCTCTGGTGGCCGGATACACGGGCACTGCCTTCAACGCCTACTACCTTCTCAATGACGCAGCCCTATGGATCTTTGCCGTAATACTCTACCGCAGCAACGCTGTTGGCCGCAGGGTCGCTGTGGCAGCCCTGGTCTCTGCTCTGTTTATGCTGGTCCCGTCCTCTTTCGGGACACCGGGAATCGTGGCCTCCCTTCTGTCCCTGCCCCCCTGGTGCCTCTTCCTGGCATGGATGTCAGTCCATATGAAAAAGTTCTCCCTTCAAAAGGAGGATCTGTAACAGGAAAAGCCCG
>JAXGWN010000170.1:0-4696 GCA_040773285.1 Bacillota bacterium | reverse complement strand
GTATTCCGCAGTTACGCCACCCAGGGTTACGATGTGATCTTTGGACATGGCTTTGAGTTTGGTGATTCGGCAAAGCGGGTGGCGCCTGAGTTTCCTGACACTCAGTTTGTTATTGTATCCAGTAATATCAGCGAGGGTGCCAACCTGGGCTCAGTGAATTTTGCCGCTCCCCAACAGGGATTTATTGCCGGGGCTCTGGCTGCTCTGGTATCTGAGTCCGGAGTTGTGGGTGCCATTGGTGGTACCGACATGCCCCCGATCCGGATGCCGGTTCTGGGCTTCATGGCCGGTGCTGAGTATGTGAATCCGGACATTGACGTGAAAGCAGTTATGACCGGCAGCAATGAAGATGTGGCCGGTCTGAAAGAAACCGCTCTGGCCATGCTGGATGCCAATGCCGACGTGATCTTCGCTCTGGCTGACCAGGCCGGAATGGGAGCCATCGAGGCCTGCACCGAAAAAGGCGCCCTGTCTATCGGGGCCAACGTGGACCAGAATGAACTGGCTCCCGATACCGTAATGCAGAGTGTTGAGAAGGATGCCCGGGTTCTGTTCACCTTTATTATCGGACAGATTCTCGACGGCACCTACGAGGCCAGCTTCCATGAACTGGGTGTGGCTGAAGACGCCATCTACCTGTCTGACTGGCATGGTTTCGATGCCAAGTACCCGGAAGCCAAGGAAGAGATTGAAAAGATTATTGCCGGAATTTCCGACGGATCCATCGTGGTCGACATCAGCAATTACGAAGTATAGCATCAGGATCCCGACACTTCAGCATAGTGTTACACCCCCCCTTTCTGCCGGCAGATTTCTGCCGGCAGATTTTTTGGTAAAATGAATACGGACTGTTTGCGCAGCCCGGGTTTTCTGTTATAATACGTGTCAGGGTTACGGCTTCAGAGCCTGACCTGCAAGGGCGATTAGCTCAGGTGGTTAGAGTACTTGCTTGACATGCAAGGGGTCACTGGTTCAAGTCCAGTATCGCCCACCAGTATGGCTCCGGACGGATCCGGGGCCGATTTTTTTGGAGGATTCATGGATATTTCACCGCAGTTTACCCACTGGTTTTTTTCTGTGTTCAGCACACTGGGCCTGATCTGGTACCTGACCAATGCCTTTTCCTGGTACTTTCTGGCGGAAAAGGCCGGGGTCCGGAACCGCTGGATGGCGTTCCTGCCCTTTCTTCAGTTTGTACTGTTCTTCCATATGCAGGACCGCTCGGCCCTGAACATCCTCTGGATGCTGGTGCCTCTGGTGAACCTGATCCTTCTGGCCTGGTGGACCTGGCGGCTGCTGGAGGCCTTCGGACAGAGCGACGGGGTGATCCTCCTGGTTCTGATTCTGCATCTGTTCACCGGAATTGCTGTTCCGGTGTTTATGCTCTACCTGGCTTTCTCACACAATGTGGTGTATACGGGAAGCCACCGGTACCACTGACGGATACGAAAATCTGAATAGAAATGTGCCCCGGCATCCTGGAAGGATTCCGGGGCACTGATTTTTTGTGGGTCTACCAGCTTCCGCCGCCCCCACCGCCACCGCCTCCGCCGGAAAAGCCGCCCCCACCAAACCCGCTGCCACCGGAGTGGGCCTGGGGATTGTGGGACAGCCCCGTGGAGACGGAGCGGAAACTGTGGTTCATAGAGTGGGCAAACACCATGGCATTGAAGGTGCTCATGTTGCTTCTTCCCTGGTACCAGTCCGGAGGACTCATTTCCAGTCCGGCAAATTTTTTCGTCCAGCGGCGGGTCACCCGCAGGACCTGGGCGTAGGGGAGAATATCGTAGAAGTAGGAGGGGTTTTCCTCCAGCAGCCGCTCGATGCGGCTTTTTTCTGCGGTCAGGAGAAATCTCCGGAAGCCCAGCACCCGTCCGGTCACCTGGTCACCATACTGGGAGCGCCTGGTGGTCAGGTGTCCCAGAAGATTGGTAAGGATCACCGCGGCTATGGTTACCATGGCCGTCAGGCCGGCTCCGGCTGTTGTGGAGAAGTACAGCAGGGCTCCCAGACCGGGCAGGGCAAAGACGAGCCCTGTGAAAAACGTTCCGGCAAACCGGCTGCGGGGAAGCACCCGGAAATGGAGCAGCGCATACAGGATCATGGTGATTCCGATCCACCCCGGAATCGCCAGAGCCAGTCCCCCCAATATTACCAGTATGGTCCACAGACCGTTGCCGGTGCGCAGGGCACTGAAAAACCCAAGGGCCAGAAGGGGCAGCAGGGACAGAAAGATCACCAGACCGCTCAGGGCCGAGGAGGCCCCCTCCTTTAGGCGCCGGGAAGGCTCATCGTTAAAGTAACTGGAAAGAAGACCGGTGGCAGTGGTCATTTCCGTGTAGAAACTGCCTTCCAGATCTTTCAGTTCGATCTGATCCCGCCGTCCATTGTCAAACAGCTGATTAAAGAAGTAGGTTTCAAAGGGGCGGCCGGTGTCCGGCAGGTCCTTAAGACGGGTCAGCCGGAAGTTCTTTTTCCCCAGTTCGGTCAGTTGCAGGTAGCCCTGGCCGGCCCACCAGATAATCAGGCTGGTGATGTCCAGGGGATCCGCCGCGTGGTCAAGAATATAGCCCACTTCCGCCGGACTCATGTTATCGGGAGGATAGAACTCCGGAGTCACCACCAGATGGCGGTCCCTGCCTTTGCGGAACCAGATGAACAGGGAAAGGGCTGCCAGACCCAGGGCTCCCGGACCGGTCAGCGCACCCAGCAGTCCTCCGGCTTCCTGGTAGCCACTGTACCAGCCATCCGGCAGGGAAACGTGCACAGTGAGGGATTCGTAAGGGCCAAGGGGCCTCTCAAGACTCCCATAGATCCTGGTTCCTTCGGTTTCCCACTGGGCATATTCATTGGTCTCGGTTCCCACCGGACCGGAAGTCACTGTGATGCCGGAGGGATCAAAGGATTTCCCCATATCCACGGAGAAGGTGGCGGACTCAATGTCGGTGTCCCACTGGGAACCGATCAGGTTCAGGTACATCCGCTCCCCGAAGCGTCCTTCCGGATCGGCCAGGAAAGCCTTGTTGAAGATCATGGTGTAAGAAATCCTGTATTCCTGCAGCCCGGTGACGGTGCGGTCCGGATCCCCGATACGGATGTTCATGTAGCCGTTTTCGTAGGAGGTGTCGTAGGGAACCCCGGTGACCCGGATGTCCCGGATACCCACGGTATAGTCCCCCAGCCGGGCAGGCAGGGCCCGGTAGATTCCGTGGCGGACCTCATGGAAATCCGCCAGGATCACTTCGGAGATCTCCACACTGGTATCGTCCTGAACCTGCACATCGATCCGGTAGTCCCGGATGGTGAAAGCCTCCCGGGCCAGGGCCGGGGAGGCAAATGCGGTCAGGGCAATGACCAGAAGGACCGCCAGCAGGGCTGCCCGGCGGCAGAGCCTAGAAACTGACCTGTACATTTTCCCGCTCTCCCGACTCAATTTCGAAATAGGGGGCTTTGATGAAACCGAAGATACCCGCCACGATGGAGGAGGGGAACAGTTCGGTCTTGGTATTGTAGTCTTTGACCACCGCATTGTAATACTTCCGGGACTGGGCGATGTCTTCTTCCAGTTTCTGCAGCTGGTTCTGCAGATCCAGGAAACTGGCATTGGCCTTCAGGTCCGGGTAGTTTTCCGCCAGGGCAAACAGGCTTTTCAGGGTTCCGGTCAGCATGTTCTCCCCCTGCTGACGGGTCTCCATATCCTGGGCGCCCATGGCCATGTTCCGGGCCTGGATAACCTTCTCAAAGGTTTCTTTTTCGTGGGCCGCATAGCCTTTGACCGTTTCCACCAGGTTGGGGATCAGGTCGTAACGCTTTTTCAGGTACACGTCCATGGTGGCGAACGCTTCGTCCTTCAGGTTCCTCAGGGTGACAAAGCCGTTGTAGGCTGCCACCACCCACAGGGCAATCAGCAGCAGGGGTATCAGGGCAAACAGAATATAGGGCATCTTTGTTACCTCCTTATAGAATGGATTGCATATAAAGCATACTACCGAATGGTCCGGATGGAAAGGTGTTTCCCGGGATATCCGTTGGCCGGAAGTCTTTCCTGGTGTATGATAATTCTGTGCTGCATGCGGCACAGAATTCTGACAAGGCGGTATCTTACATGATGAAACTGAAATGGCAGGCTCTGCCGGGCCTTCTGTTGTGTATCACCCTGCTGGCCGGATGTGGCGGGCAGCCACAGGAACCGGAGCCGGAAGTGCCGAAGCCGGAACCGGAAATTGAAACGAGTACCCTGGAGGGAGAGGTTCTTCTGGAGGAGATCCGGATCACCGGGGAGGGTCTTACCCTCAGAACCTCCCATGAGACCCATGGCTCCAGCCTTATCCCCCTTTCCCTGGTGGAGTACTGGACCGGCGAGGCCGCGGTTTCCGGCCCCACAGGTGAAGGAATCGGGTTTTCCGTGGCCGGCCGGGAGGCGTCCCTGTGGCCGGGCACCGCCCTGTGGATCCTGGATGGAGAGGAAAAAACCGCTCCGGGACCTTCCTTTTACCGGGACGGGGAACTCTATGTCCGGGCGGATATTCTGGAGACCATGCTGCCGGGTGCCCGGATTTCTCCGGAGGGAGTGATCCTGCCGGCCCCCTGGACCATGCCGGAGGAGAAGCAGGGGCCGGGAGAACCACCGGAGCCGGCGGCAGCCGCTGCCGGTCTCCTGGGGGACCAAAGTCTGGTGAACAAAGATTAC
This sequence comes from Bacillota bacterium, assembly GCA_040773285.1. Lineage (GTDB taxonomy): Bacteria > Bacillota > TC1 > TC1 > UBA5767 > JAXGWN01. Next base: position 6 of record JAXGWN010000170.1, on the reverse strand, counting down.
CCCATT
>JAXGWN010000169.1:0-4716 GCA_040773285.1 Bacillota bacterium | reverse complement strand
CTGAACGAGGCTGAAATGATGTGCAACACCGTGGGGATCATTCATAACGGCCGTCTTATCAGAGAGTTCTCCCAGGAGGAAATGCGGAAGATGAAGTCTTCCGGAAGTTCGCTGGAGGATGAATTTCTGAGTCTTACCGGAGAGGAGCGTATGTATGTATAAAATAGTGCGTAGCGAACTTCTGAAGTGGTTCTCAGGTAAAATGATTTATCTGTCCATTCTGGCAACCGTCTTTATTACAGCAGCAGAACATGTTGTGACAGGAATTCTGGTCCGGACAAGCCCGGAGTCCGTACCGGGTCTTGTAGAAACAATCGGGAAAATTACGGCCCAGGACTATATACTGAATTCGATAGTAAATCTGATTTCGGGAGGAACGCTGTTTATTATCATTACCATTATTACGGCAACGGTGATCACCGACGATTACGGCAAAGGTACCCTGAAATATTTCCTTTTGGCCACCACAAGAACGAGGCTGATCATCGGAAAAATAATCACTGCCGGCATCATCAACCTTGTTCTGGTTGCAGACGCCTTCACAGGCAGTGTTGTGATCGGAATCACAGCGTATCCCTGGCTGCCGGACGGGTTTGCAGTCTATGAGCTGATTGCAGTGTATTTACTGGGATGGCTCACCACCTGGGGGTACTCGTCGCTGCTGATGTTTGCAATACACCGGTTCAGCAGAATCAGTGGCTCCATAGGACTGGGGATCGCATTGTTTATGTCCCTGGGAATGCTGGGTGTCATTCTGCCGGAGCGTTTTTCACAGTATGTTATAACGGCCGGTTTCTATAGCGTTGCCGGTATGACTCCGGGTTCCTGGAGCCAGTCATTCCTGGTCAGTTCCGCCTATATCGCTTTCTTTTCCGCTTTGAATGTGATGGTATTCAGAAAGAAAGAAATGCTGCGCTGATGGCCCGTTTCCTCAATGGGCTGACCTGCAGGACCGAGCCCTGACGGGAAGGAGGAATTTCTATGAAGAACATTCTTGTTGTGGACGATGAGGTGGAGATTGTTGAACTGATTGAGCTTTATCTTTCCAGAGAGGATTTCCGGGTCTTCAGGGCCTTTGATGGCGAAGAGGCTCTGGAGATTATAAAAGGCAATGAGATTTCTTTGGCCGTTGTGGACATAATGATGCCCAGACTCAATGGATTTCAGCTGATCAGGGAGATCAGAAAGAGTCTTCATATTCCGGTTATCGTTCTGTCAGCCCGGGATGATTTTTCTGATAAAATTCTTGGACTTGATCTGGGTGCGGATGATTATATGACCAAGCCCTTTAATCCGCTGGAACTGACGGCCCGGGTTCAGGCTCAGTTCAGAAGAGTCTACGAATTCAGTGCGGGAACTGCAGCGGACGAAAAGAAGGATATAATATCCACCGGGGATCTTCAGTTGGACAAGGAAAGCTGTACCCTCAGTAAGAATCAGGAGATTCTTCCGCTGACCTCAACGGAATACCGGATTATGGAGTACCTCATTTCGAACCTCGGAAGAGTGTTCACCAAGCAGCAGATTTTCGAACATGTATGGAATGAAAGCTATTACGATGATGAAAATGCCATCAGGGTTCATATCAGCAATCTGCGGGACAAGATTGAAGACGATCCGAAAAATCCGTTGTACCTGAAAACAGTAAGAGGACTTGGCTACAAAATTGAAAGGTTGTAAAGCCATATGAATATTAAGCGAAAACTGTTCTGGGATCTGATAATCAGGTACATTATGTTTCTGTTCGCCTCCGTTGCGGTCACGGCGTTATTTATCGGTCTGATGATTGTATCCCTGGTTCAGGTTATGGAAAAATACCCGGATGCGGTCGCCGATCTGAATATATATTTTGATAACATCGAGTATGACGGACGTACCGCCGAACTGCGCCTGCCGACAGAGATCGAGCCGGATGCATGGGTGGAAATTCTGAAGGATAATCAGGTTGTTCATGTGGAAGGGAATAAGCAGGATGAAAAATATGCTTACTCCCAGGATGACATGGCCCGGATTGCCAACAATGTGGATCAGATATCCTCCGCGGAGAAATTTGTCTACGAGTATATCCCTTTTACCGGCGAAGACGGGGAAGATTATACCCTTCTCTACAAAAGAGCAAAAATCAGCAGTGGAGTATTCAGGTTTGGAACAGCTTTTCCGGATTCAGTTAAGGGAACGGAGTTTGAGAGAGAGCTTTCCGGCAGAATAAGAGCATATTTTGCAGCGTTTGCTTCGCTTGTCATTCTCCTGATCGTTCTGTTCAGCAGAACAACGTTCAGAAAAATCATGACACCGCTTAAGGAAATTAACCGGGGGCTTAAGCGCATCATGACCGGAGACTATTCCACCAGGATGGACTTCACGGGGAATTCTGAATTCGAGGAGATCCGGGACGCATTCAATGTTATGGCCGGGAGACTGGCGGCGGCTGAAGAGGAAAACAGAGCGATTGCACAAAGCAAAAAGCGGATGCTGCTGGATATTTCGCACGACCTGAGAACTCCGGTTACCACGATTCAGGGCTATGCTGAAGCCTTACGAAACGGTCTGGTGGAAAATGAGGATCAGAAGAGGAAATACCTTAACTATATCTTCGAAAAATCCAAAGTGGTTACGAATCTGGTGGACCGGCTGTTCAAGTATTCCAAACTGGAGACCAGCGTTTATGATCTGAACAGGAAGACGGCTGACCTTTCAGAATTTATGCGGAGCGTCGTGATCAGCTTCTATGGAGAACTGGAGAGCGAGGGGTTCGGGCTGGATATTCAGATTCCTGAACGGAAGGTATTGTTCAGTTTTGACAGCACTGAACTGGAAAGAGCGGTTCATAATATTATCGGCAACATTATCAGGTACAATCCTGCCCGGACCACCCTGTCAGTGGAACTGAACATAAAGGATGACATTATTCAACTGATTCTCGGTGATGACGGTGTGGGCATTTCAGAAGACATAAGCGGAATTGTGTTTAACGCTCTGGTAAGAGGTGATAACGCAAGAAAAACCGATGGGGGTACTGGACTGGGGCTTGCAATTGCGAAGAAAATAATTGAACTGCATGGGGGCTCCATCCGACTGGAGACCAGCCCGGGATGCGGCACCAGGTTCATCATCACATTCCGGATGCACGGGGAGCACAAAGACAGACAGATTGAGGGAGAGTGACGGACAATGAAAAGGAAAATGGTTCTTATTGCGGTGTTGACGCTGGCCATCCTGACAGTGCTGACAGGATGTACTGAGGGGAGATACACCGCCATCATGTCGCTGGAGAGAAATTCCGAAAATGCGATGGAAATGTCCTACTTCAGTTTTGATGGATATAAGCAGAAATCATTGAATCTGGACCAGGGGGACGAACTGGAAATAACCATGGAAATGACTACCGATGAAGGAGATCTTACCATATCGGTTATCGGTCCCGACGGGGATGTGCTGTATGAGGCAGAAAATATCAGAGAGAGAGCACAGAGTACCCTTGTGGCGGATAAAGATGGGACATACAGGATAAAGATTAAGGGTAACCACAAAGGCGGATTCAAAGTCAGCTGGAATAATGCATCGTAGTAGGGATGCATTGCATCCGGGTCCGGATCCGGGGACAACGGAAAGGCAGTTTCAGGTCTGCAGATGTCCCGAACCATTGAAGCATGAAGAGTTTTGGCGCGGTGAACGCATCGCTTGTTGTACCCTATGAAATGGAGGAACGGTATTATGGAATTTTTTGGTTTATTGTCTCCCCTGGCTTTTGTTCTTTCCCTGTCGGCTATTGCACAACTGGGAGCACTGAAAAAAGAGGTGGAGAAAATTAAGGAAAGACAGAAGGATTTTAATGATTCTTTATGATGCACGGGTATTTTCGGAGGTGAATTATGGTTAGTACATTTTCCATCCTGATGATGGTTCTCACATTGTTAATCTGTTTTGGTCTGCCGGTGGCCCTCCTGATCTTTCTCCATAAGAAGGAGCAGATTTCCATTAAGGCAGTTCTGGTCGGGGTATCCGTATTTCTCATATCCCAGGTTTTCATCCGCATTCCGATACTCAATTATGTTTCTGCCATGGAATGGTATCAGCAGATGGCCTCAAATATTTTTCTGCTGGCAGTCTTTCTCTCTGTGACGGCTGGTCTTTTTGAAGAAACAGGCCGGTATCTTGGCTTCCGCTTTCCCCTGAAAAAATATCTTTCCTGGAAAAATGCAGTGGCCTTCGGTATTGGCCACGGTGGAATTGAAGCCATTGTGTTAACAGGCTTTACATATATCAACAACCTGATTTATTCTTTATCCATCAATAATGGTTCGTATGAGAATTCCATTGCACCCCTGCTGGGTCCTGAGGCAGCTGCATTTATCCGGGATCAGCTGGTCAGTCTGCCGCCCTATATGTATCTGGTTGCCGGACTTGAGCGGGCCTTTACAGTTTTTATTCACATAGCGCTTTCTCTGGTGGTCCTGTCTGCAGTGGTGCGGGGAAGGAAAATCTATCTGATCCTGGCTGTCCTTCTGCATGCCCTGGTCAATTTCCCTGTGGTAATGATTCCCGGACTGGGGTTCAGTGTGCTTTATGTGGAACTGTATCTGCTGGCCCTGGCCATTGTAAGCATCGTCTGGATTCTCCGTTCCCGCGACGGTATCCCTGAACCGTCTCAGAGTGATAACGGGAATTAGCGTGGCTCTGAGGACTCATTCCGGGAGGCCCGATCGGACGTGCCTT
>JAXGWN010000168.1:0-4730 GCA_040773285.1 Bacillota bacterium | reverse complement strand
GGAGGGTATTGTTGCCACCCGTGAACTGGACAACATTGATGAAATCAGGCCCGGTGATGAACTGGACCTGATGCTGATCCGTAAGAGAAACAAGGAAGGCGCACCGGTTCTTTCCAAGAAGGAAATCGGCAGACGCAGATTCCGCGATGACAGACGGAAGCAGCGGGAAGAACTGGCCAAGAAATTTGACAGCCTGACCCAGAGCATGGAAGAGAAAGCTGAGTTCCAGGTTATGGTTACTGAGGAAGTCAAAGGCGGAGTTGTGGTGGACCTGGACGGACTGAGAGGATTTGTTCCTGCCAGCCATCTGGAAATCGGTTATGTCAACGACCTGGGCAAGTATGTGGGTCAACCCCTGAGAGCCCGGATCATTGAACTGGATAAGAAGAAAAACCGCATCGTTCTTTCCCAGAAGGAAATTCTGGCAGAGGAAGCCAAAGTTCTCAAAGAGGAGACCTGGGCCAGAATCTTTGAAGGGGCAGAGCTGGACGGAGTTGTGGTAAGAACCGCCAAGTTTGGTGCCTTCATTGACCTGGGTGGCATCGACGGGCTTCTGCACATCTCCGAGATGGGCTGGAACAAAGTGGAAAAACCCGAAGATGCAGTAACCATCGGCGAAACCATCCAGGTAAAAGTCCTCAGCGTGGATCAGGATTCCGAGAAAATCGCCCTGAGCCTGAAGGCTCTGCAGCCCAATCCCTGGACGGTTGCCCTGCAGAACCATCCGGAAGGCTCCATTGTTACCGGAAAGGTTCTGAGAACCACTGATTTCGGCGCCTTCGTTGAGATCGAGCCTGGCTTTGAAGGCCTGCTGCATATCTCCGAACTGGCTTACGAGAGAGTGGAAAAAGTGGAAGACGTGGTGAAACCCGGTGATGAAGTCACCGTGAAGATCATCAAGGTAATTCCTGAAGAGAAGAAAATTGGTCTTTCCATTAAGGAGACCCTGGACAAGCCTGCCCAGGCAGCCAGACCCAAGAAAAAAGTGGCTCCCAGAGCCGAGAAGAAGGAATTCCAGTATTCCACTGATGACGATCAGCCCCTGACATTGGGCGATATGTTCGGCAACCTGCTGGATAAACAGTAACATAATGAAGCGGCAGCCACGGCTGCCGCTTTTTTTGATATGGAATTTCAGAAGGCGGCCAGAATATTTTCTCCCCGGCTCTTGGCCTGGTACATGGCCATATCCGCTTTGTTCACCAGAGAGCGGATGTCTTCAGGGCTGTCCTCGGGCTGAAACAGTGCCACTCCTATGCTGGCGGTGATCCGCAGATCCCGGCCTGCGATGGGGTGTGGGGTGGAGGAAACCGCCTGGTAGATCCGTCCGGCCACAGCCAGAGCGTCAGGACCTCCTGTGTCCGGGAGGCATACAATGAATTCATCCCCACCATATCGGCCAAGGAGATCCTGCTGCCGGAGGGCACCGGCCACTGTCCTGGAAAACAGAATCAGCACATCGTCTCCAGCCAGATGCCCGTAGGTGTCATTTATGGATTTGAACCGGTCCACATCCATCAGGAGAAGGGACAGAGGGAGTCCGGTACTGCGGGCCCGGCCGATCCGCCGTTCCAGCTGTTCCAGAAAGGCTCTGCGGTTTAGAATTCCGGTCAGACTGTCCAGGCAGGCAAGATCCACGGCCTGCTTCCGGGCTGCCCGAAGATCTCTCTGAATACGATGGTAACTGCTGACATCCCGGACGATGATGACTGTCCAGAGAAGCCCGTCCTCACCGGCGAAGACCGAGGAGGAGGCTTCGCACTCCACCGGGGTACCGTCCCGGCGGAGAAAACGGAGGCCACTGCGCACCTTCCCGGTTTCCTCCCGTTTTTTCAGGGCGGGCAGCAGTCTTGGATCCCTGAGATCCACCAGGCCTGCCCTGCCCACCTGGAGGATTTTCTCTTCCGTGCGGTCCACCAGCCGGCAGGCTGCCGGATTCGCCCTGACGATCCGTCCGTCCGGGTGGGTCAGGAATACGGCATCCAGGCTGTGTTCGAAAAGATAACGGTACAGGTCCGGGGGAACTGCGGGAACTGCGGTCATGGCCATACCTCATTTCCTGGGAATGTATATATTATAACAGGAGTCATATTTTCTGCCAATCTCTTATGATACTTCCCGGCTGATCCGCAGGTTTTCTTCTGTTGCCGGAGGGACGGAAATGCTACAATATACAGGTGGCCATACGGATCCGGATCCGGGCATAAAAAAATGAGGATCCCTGATCCCCATTTGGTGGTGCGCCCGACAGGAGTCGAACCTGCGACCCTTGGATTCGGAGTCCAATACTCTATCCACTGAGCTACGGACGCTAAGTGACTACGCTAATTAGTATACTGAACCGGCATAGGGATGTCAAAGGATTATTGAGGTGAAATATGAAAATTGTTGACGTAAACGATATTGCCCTGCAGGTGGCTTCTGCCTGTATAGAAGCCAACTGTGTGATCAGTCAGGATCTGGAGGATGCTTATCTTCAGGCCCTGGACCGGGAGACACAGGAAAGTCCCCGCAATATCCTGAAGGATCTGTATGAGAATGCCTGCATCGCCCGGCAGGAATCCCTGCCGGTCTGTCAGGATACCGGGACTGCGGTGATCTTTGTGCGGCTGGGACAGGATGTCCGGATCCGGGGAGGACTTCTCTATGAGGCCATCTCGGAAGGGGTAGCCAGGGGGTACCAGGAGGGATATCTGAGAAAATCCATTGTGCGGGACCCCTTCATCCGGGAAAATACAGGGGACAATACGCCGCCTGTAATTCACCTGGAACTGACTGCCGGTGACGGACTGGAAATCACTGTGGCTCCCAAGGGGGGAGGCAGTGAGAATATGAGCCGCCTGGCCATGCTGCCCCCTTCGGCAGGAGAGGAAGGGTTTCTGGATTTTGTGGTGGAGACTGTGCGTCTGGCGGGGCCCAATCCATGTCCGCCGGTGGTGGTGGGAGCCTGTGCCGGCGGTAACTTCGAGACCTGTGCCCTCAATGCCAAGAAGGCCCTGCTCCGGCCCATAGGGGAGCCGGCTGCCGATCCCAGAATCCGCAGGATGGAGGAAATTCTTCTTGCCAGGATCAGCGGGTTGAATATTGGCCCCCAGGGATTTGGTGGAGATACCACTGCGTTTGCGGTGCATGTGGAACTGGCACCCTGCCATCTGGCCAGTCTTCCGGTGGCAGTAAATCTCAACTGTCATGTGAGCCGGCACCGGACAGTCATCTGGTAGAGGGAGGGCGTCTTGAACTATCTGATTGCAGTGATACCCACCATACTGATTCTGGGATACATTCATGCCAGGGATATCCCCAACCGGGAACCTCCGGCAATACTGATGAAAATGTTTGTTCTGGGGATGGTCATCACCCTGCCGGCTTCTGTGCTGGAAAATATATGGCCGGTTCAGGCGGGAGATGGAAGCCCACTGGAACTGCTGCTTTTTTCCCTGCTGAACATTGCTCTGATCGAGGAAGGTCTTAAATATCTGGTGTTCATGCTGTACATCTGGAAGGACCTGAAAAATTTTGATGAAATCTACGACGGCATCGTATACGCCGCCTTCATCTCCCTGGGATTTGCCACCCTGGAAAATATTTTCTATGTGAGCACCTACGGACAGGGTACCGGTCTGGTACGGGCCTTTACTGCGGTTCCCCTGCATGCGGTATGTTCTGTATATATGGGAGCCTTTCTGGGACGGGCCCGGTTCACCCCGGGTCCGCTCCAAAGGATCTTCCGGATGACCGCCGGATTTGTGGTACCGGTCCTGATCCACGGAATCTACAATTATCTCCTGTTTCTTGAGTCCGGATGGATCAGTCTGGTTGTTTTTCCTGGCCTGGTGCTTTTATACTATATACTGGGAATCCGGAAGATACGGGAAAGTGCGGAACTGTCGCAGGAGGAACAGAACAATGCCTGAATGGAAACTGAAAACCCCGCTGATCCGGGAAACTGTCTGCCGCCTGCAGGCCGGAGACCGGGTTCTGCTCAGCGGAACCATCTATACGGCCAGGGACAGTGCCCACCGGCGTCTGGTACAGATGCTGGAGGAAGGGTCCGATTTGCCCATAGAACTGAACAGTCAGACGATTTATTATGCAGGGCCGGCCCCGGCTCCGCCGGGAAAGCCCATCGGTTCGGTGGGTCCCACCACCAGTTACCGGATGGATGCCTATACTCCGGCGCTTCTTTCCGCCGGGCTGACCGCCATGATCGGCAAGGGTTCCCGCAGCCGGGAAGTCAGGGATGCCATGGTCCGGGAAGGAGCCGTGTATCTGGCTGCCTGGGGAGGCGCTGGTGCCCTGCTGGCCAGTCGGGTCAAAGAGGCGTCCTGTGTGGCATTTGAGGATCTGGGACCGGAGGCCATCTACCGGCTGGAGGTGGAAGACTTCCCCCTGATCGTGGTGAATGACTGCCAGGGACGGGATTACTATGAAATCACCGGAGGAAAAGGACATGAATAAAATTGCCGTACTGCTGGGAGGAACATCCCCGGAGAAGGAAATTTCCCTGAAAACGGGAACCGCAGTGGCCCGGGCCCTGGAAAGCCGGGGCTATCAGATTGCCAGGCTGAACCCTGCGGATCCGGACTGGCTCCGGGAACTGGGAGCCTTTCATCCGGATCTGGTTTTTGTGGCCCTGCACGGCCCTGGCGGTGAGGATGGATCCATGCAGGGGCTTTTGAAAATTCTGGGGTACCCCTTTACCGGAAGCGGAGTCTGTGCCTCCGCGGTGG
>JAXGWN010000167.1:0-4760 GCA_040773285.1 Bacillota bacterium | reverse complement strand
CCACCGCCATCGGCCTGGAAAACATTCTGTTCCGGGAGAGGAAACTGGCGGCATGAGACTTTTCTATGCCCTGCCCACGGGGGAGGAGGACCGTTCATACCTGGAGAGATGGCAGGAATGTCTGGCTCCCCGGTACCGCCGGGCCGGCCGGGTATACCGGGAGAACTTCCACCTCACTCTCAGGTTTCTGGGAGGGGTGGATCCCATGTTGCTTCCCCGTCTGGAAGAGGCACTGGAGGAACTGGCCGGGAACCACCAGCCATTTACTCTTCTGCCGGATCGTCCCGGACGTTTTTCAGGAGGTAGGGGCGAGACGGTTTATCTGGGATTTTCCCAGGTACCTGCCCCGCTGACAGATGTTTACCGGGAACTGGCCGGTCTTCTGGAGCCCCTGGGATACCCTGTGACTACGGAGCCCTTTGTCCCCCACATCACCCTTCTGAGAAATGCGCGCCTCCGGGAGGACGGCCCAGGACAGGAGCCGGATTGCCCTTCTCCCCGGCGGATGACGATTTCCCGGATCTGCCTGATGGAAAGCGTTTCCACTCCGGAGGGGGTCCGCTACCGGGAGGTGGTCTGCGGACATCTTGGGGGGAAGTGCCGCAGAAAAGCCGCCGGGGCAGGCAGGAATAAAGGTCCCGGGGGAAGAATATATCACTTCAGATTACTGAAAAAGGGAGGCAAATCATGAACTGGATAAAAGTGGAAGGTCAGGATAAAGGCGAAATTCAGGTGTACGCACTGTCCACCTGCATCTGGTGCCGCAGAGCCAAAGAGATGTTTGAATCCGCCCAGGTGGCGTTCTCCTACATTTATGTGGACCGTCTGGAAGGGGAGGAACGCTCCGAGGCCATGGCCGAAATGGAAAGCCTGACCAGCGACGTGGCCTTTCCCCTGATCGTGTACAACCGGGAGACCGTGATCAAGGGATTCCAGGAGGATGCCCTGAAGGGGATCATCCGATGAGCGCAAGGGAAGAACTCCGGGCAGAACTGGAAAAGGAGATGAAGGGACGGGGGTATTATTTTAACCCTGATGAATCCTTTACCCTGGACCTTCTGGAGGGACTTCTGGTCAATGAGGAGCGCTATGGCTACCGGGCCTGCCCCTGCCGTCTGGCCACCGGGGACCGGGAAAAGGATCTTGACATAATCTGTCCCTGTGACTACCGGGACGAGGATGTGGAGGAGTACGGGGCCTGCTACTGCGCCCTGTATGTCTCTGAGGAGATCCATCTGGGGAAGAAAAAGGCGGTGGCCATTCCGGAGCGGAGAAACAGAAAATCTGAAGTGCAGGATACTGCCGGAAAAACAGTGCTGGACCTGAAGTACCCCATCTACCGCTGTAAGGTATGCGGGTACCTGGCAGCCCGGAATCAGCCCCCGGGGAAGTGTCCCATATGCGGGGTGGACAAGGACCGTTTTGAACGGATTCTCTAGAAAGGGGAACGCCCATGAATATTTTTGAGCTGGCCCTGAGGATGGAAAAAGAGGCCGGGGATTATTACCGGACCCATGCCGGAAACAATTACAGTGAGGGCATCCGGGGCACCTTCCGCTTTCTGGCGGAGGAGGAGGACCGGCATTTCCGGATGGTGAACGATCTCTACGAGAGACTGCTGTCCGAGGGAAGAACCCGCTTCATCGATGCCAGGGGTCTTATGGACGCCCTGCTTCTGGACAGCCGGGAACACATTTTCGGCGGCTCCATCGTGGCGGTGTACAATTACGCCATTGAGATGGAAAAGGCCAGTATGCAGGTGTATCAGGAACTGACCAGGGATGTGGAGGATGCGGAACGGATCGATCTGCTGACCATGCTGGCCCGGGAAGAAGCCCGGCACATCGAACTGCTGGACGATCTGCTGGAGATATCCCGGAAACCGGAGGAATGGGTGGAGAACCCGGAGTTTTCCCATATCGGGGAGGAATACTGATCCTGAACCGGCGGAGTTCCGCCGGTTTTTTTTGTGCTGTTTTTCCGGAACCGGGGAAATATGGTATACTGTCTGGAGTATCTTTTTTGGGGGTGTATGTATGGAATCTGCCGGATTTGTGTCCGGACTGCTGAATTTTCTGGACCGGGGACCGGTGGCGGCCCTGGCCCTGGCCAGGGTGGAGGAACTGCTGGAGGCGGCGGGAGTTCCGGCCGATGCCGGGTACCGGGGACCTGGTCCTTTCCGGGTGCGTCCCGGTGGAAGCAGCCTTCTGGCGGTGCGGCCGGGAACCGGCACACTGGAAACGGAAGGACTGACCCTGGCGGTGGCCCATCTGGACGCCCCCTGTCTCAGACTGAAAGAGGTCCCCGAGGCCCCCGGCTCTCCGGGGCGTTTTCTGGTGGAAACCTACGGCTCTCCGGTGAGGGAGAGTTTTCTCAATATACCCCTGCGGCTGGCAGGAACCCTGTACCTCCGGGATACGGAGGGCATCCGGGCCGAAGAGTTTTTATCCCGCAGCACCGGGGTGATCCCTGCCCTGGCTCCCCATCTGAAAAATGGAAACCCGGAACTCAGTGTGCAGACCGGTCTGCCGGTGCTTTGGTCCCTGGGAGGCGAAACTTTGGAAGACCTTCTTTCCCGGGAGACCGGGATCCCCGGGGAGGACATTCTTTCTTCAGACCTGTTTTTGGTGCCCGCCTGGAAGCCACAGCTCACCGGCCTTCAGGAGGACATGGTACTGGCCTATGGTCTCGATGACCGGGCCATGGTGTATGCGGCACTGCAGGCCTTTCTGGAGACACAGGCGTCTTCCGGCTGGCAGGCCATCTGGTTTGTGGATCATGAGGAGATCGGCAGTATGAGTGCCAGCGGGGGTTTTTCCAGCCGCACCTCCCAGGTGCTGGAACGGGTGGCGTTGGGGGCCGGACTGGAACGGGAAGGGTATCTCAGAATGCTGGAAGCCTCCCGGGTTCTGTCCCTGGATATGGCCCACGGATACCACCCGGGGTATCCGGAGGCCTACGACGAGCCCAATGCCCCCCGGCTGGGAAAGGGCCCTGTATTTAAAAGTTCTGCGGCCGGCCGGTATGCCATAAGTCCCGGGGGTCTGGCCTGGTGCCGTCTGGTGGCTGGCCGTGCTGGAACCGGTCTGCAGACCTACCAGAACCGTTCGGATCTCCGGGGTGGAACCACCCTGGGACCCATGGTGGCCGCCCTGACCGGAATGGAGACTCTGGATCTGGGGGCCCCCATGCTGTCCATGCATATGGCCGGGGAACTGTGTGCCACAGAGGATCTGGTTGAGACCACAAGGCTGCTGAAAGCCCTGTTTGCAGACCGTTAGAACGGAGGAGACATTTTGAGCGGACAGAAAGAAAGCCTGACGGATCATGTGATCCGGCTGAAGCTGGAGGATAAGGAAATCATACTTTTGGGCACGGCCCATGTGTCCAGGGAGAGTGCCGATGAAGTGCGCCGGCTGATCGGGGAGGAAAATCCGGATACCGTGGCTGTGGAACTGTGCCAGTCCCGGTACCAGAGCCTGAAGGATACCAGCCGGTGGAAGAATACGGATATCGTACAGGTGATCCGGGAAAAGAAGGCGGGAATACTCCTGACCAACCTGATTCTCAGTTCTTACCAGAGACGTCTGGCCCAGCAGTTCGGAATTGAGCCTGGAGAAGAGATGCGGCTGGGAGTCCAGCTGGCCGAGGAATCCGGCCGGAATCTGGTGCTGGCTGACCGGGATATTCAGGTGACCCTGTCCCGGGTATGGGGCAATATGGGTGCAAAAGGCAAGATGAAACTGCTTTTTACCCTGATCATGAGCATCTTCTCCGATGAGGAAATCTCCGAGGAGGAACTGGAGGCACTGAAGGAGGGGGACGCCCTGTCGGCGGCCCTCAATGAGATGGCGGAAAGTTTTCCGGAACTGAAGACTTCCCTGATCGATGAAAGAGACCAGTATCTGGCGGAGAAGATCCGCACGGCTCCGGGCAACAGGGTTCTGGCGATACTGGGGGCCGGACATCTGCCGGGAGTCAGCCGGGAACTGTACCGGGAGAACGATCTGAACCGGCTCAGTGCCCTGCCGGCCAAAAAGAAAAGCCGGAAATTTCTGGGCTGGCTGATCCCTCTGCTGGTGTTTCTGATGGTGGCCATTACCTTTCAGGCAGATGCAGTGTCCGGACTGGACCAGGTGGTGGCCTGGGTTCTCTGGAACGGATCCCTGGCGGCTCTGGGGGTGGTTCTGGCCCTGGGGCATCCCCTAAGCATTCTGACCGCCTTTCTGGCGGCCCCCATCAGTTCCCTGAATCCCCTGCTGGCGGCCGGCTGGTTTGCCGGGCTCACCGAAGCCATGGTGAGAAAGCCCAAGGTGGATGATTTTGAAAGACTGTCCGGAGATCTGGTGACCCTGCGGGGATTCTGGAAAAACCGGGTTACCCGCATCCTTCTGGTGGTGGCCTTTGCCAACATAGGCAGCACCACCGGTACCCTGATCGGCGGAGCCGAGGTGATCCGGGTGTTTGTGAGAACCGTACTGGGGTGATGAAATGAGTGCTGACAGAAACAGGATCATTGTCCGGGCCTCGGTGATTTCCGTGGCGGGAAACGCCCTGCTTTCCCTGGCCAAAATTACCACCGGGCTGATTACCGGGTCTTTGGCGGTGCTGGGGGACGGAATCGATTCTGCAGTGGATATCGTGACTTCCGTGATGACCCTGATCACTGCCAACATCATCGGAAAAAAACCCAACAAGGAATTCCCCTTCGGATATGGCCGGGCGGAGGCGTCGGCCACCGGACTGCTGGCCATCGGGAT
>JAXGWN010000166.1:0-4788 GCA_040773285.1 Bacillota bacterium | reverse complement strand
TCCCATCGGGCTTCTTACTGCCCTGGTGTTCAAATCCTATAATGCCACAGTCCATATCGTGGGAACCCCCAAAGACGGCCTGCGGCTGGACAAGGCCCGGGAGATGGGAATTGAGGTGATTGACCGGGCGGAAGCGGACTCCTATACCATGGTGGCGGAGTGCTCCGGTAGCGCCGGAGGCATCAATGCTGCTCTGGGGGCGGTGGAAAAGGGTGGCTCCTACCTGCAGGTGGGGATCGCCGGCCGTCCGGTGGAGATCAATTTTGATCATCCCCTGTACAAGGAACTGAAGATTTTCGGAACCTACACCCACAGAAACCAGGACTGGCAGGCCTCCATCTCCCTGATGGAGCGGGGCCTGGTGGATCCCACCCCCCTGGTGAGCCGGGTGGCGGATCTGGAGGGCTGGAAAGAGGCCCTAGAGGAGCTGGAGGCCCAGAAGGCCATCAAGATCCTGTTCGGATTCGGAGAATAATATGGACAACCATAAACTGATCATTACCGGGGTAGGGAAAAGTGAAATGCGCACAGAGCCCCTGCCGGAGCCGGGCCCCGGGGAAGTGCTGCTGAGGGTGGAAGCCTGTGCGCTTTGCACCTGGGAGCGCTACATCTACAACGGGGATGAGCCGGCGGGCTTTCCCTTTCACGGGGGGCACGAGATCGCCGGTACCGTGGTGGCCTGCGGTCCCGGTGCGGATTTTCCCGCCGGGATGCCGGCTGCAGTGGTCAGCTGGGCCCGCTGCAATGCCTGTGAGCCCTGCCGCCGGGGATACGACAACCATTGTGAAAAAGCCGAAGGCAACACCCCTCCCGGACAGATGTGGGGGCCGGAAGGCTTTGCCGCCTATATCCTGGTCCGGGATTATGAGGTGTTCCCTCTGGGAGACCGGGTTCCGGTGGAACTGGGGGTTCTGGCGGAGCCGCTGTCCTGTGTGACCCGGGCAGTCCGCAGAAGTGGTCTCGAGGCCGGGGATACCGCTGTGGTGGTGGGGGCCGGCCTTATGGGCCTTCTGTTTGTCCAGGTACTGAAAAGCAGAGGCATCCGTCCGGTGGTGATTCAGAGAAGCCAGGCCCGCCGTCAGCTGGCCGCCCGGATGGGGGCACAGCTGGTGGTGGATCCGGAGTCCGCCGGCTGGGAGGATCAGGTGCTTACCTTCACCGGAGGCCGGGGAGCCGAAGGGGTTTTCTATACTGCGGGGGGCGGAGAGATGCTGAACCGCATCCTCTCCCTGGCAGCCATCGGGGGATCCGTAGTGATGTACGCTCCCCTGTACCAGGACGAGCCGGTGATTTCCCCGGATATCCTTCATTTCCGGGAACTGAGTCTTACCGGCAGCATCCGCCACGATCTGGAAAGCGTCCGGCTGGCGGTCCGCCTGCTGGCCTCCGGGACCCTGGATCTGGAGGGAATCCGTTTTGAGCGGATGGACCTCCGGGACTTTGACCAGGCGGTGGAGCGGGCCAACCGGGACCGGGACATCCACCGGATCCTGCTGAAATGGAACGAAGAAGTTTAAACTGCCTCAGGCAGAATACACTTAACGAAAGTTGAGGAATAACCATGAATTACAAAATGTACAAGAACATCACCCTGTTTGGTCTGCATGGCCACGCCATCCAGGAAAAGGAGCTGGGACAGAAGTTCGTTCTGGAAATCACCCTGTTCGGACCGGATCTGGATGAGGTGAACAAAGCCATTTCCGATGACCTGGTGGAAAGATTTGTCCAGGAGGAGGCGGTGGACGTTTCCCGGGACATGATCCAGGCGGTGGCATGGAAAATCGCCGAGAAGATTCTGGACGCTTCCAATGAGGCCATCCGTGAGGTACGGGTGGAGGTGAAGAAGCCTTCCACACCGGTACGGATCGGCATGCCCGGCGGACTGATCAAGTACGTGTCCAGCACCATCAGCAAGCGCAGACCGGGTTACAGCACGGAGTACACCCACCTGGAGGACTACAACTACACCAAGATCCGCAGTGCCCGCGTATTCGACCGGGATGTCCGGATGGAGGTGGACCTGGAGGTGGCTTTCCCCCAGGAGGAAGTGGTGGAAAACGACAATGTGGAGTATTCCTACAGCTACACCACCATCTATGACGTGGCAGTGGATACCGTGAAAAACAACAAAGGGGACGATGGCGCCACCCTGGCCCGGAAGATGGTGGAATACGTGTATTCCGACAACCCCAAAGCCCAGATGGTCCGGGCCACGGTCCGCAACTATCTGCCGGAGAACACCATGAGCGTGGATTATATGGAGTATCAGTTTGTAAAGTAGGTCACAGACCACTTAAATACAGGGACTGCCCTGTGTCCGCCGGCCCGCCCCCTTTCCGGGGGATTTACGGAACCAGCAGGAAGCCCGGCAAATCAAGGAGGAGTAAATCATGATGAACGCAGGAAAGTACAGAAGACTTCAGAACATTGTCCGCGGGGACGGAAACACCACCATCGTGGCTTTTGACCACGGTGCCACATCCGGCCCCATGGCCGGGATCGAACAGCCCGGGAAAACCCTGGAAGCCATTCTCGAGGGAAAACCCGATGCCATTCTCACCACCATCGGGGTGGCAGATCATTTCAAGGAGACCCTGGCCCGCACCGGCCTGATCATCCGGCTGGATTTCCCGGCCACCGATCTGGTTCCGGGACCGTCCGACTGCCAGCTGCTGGTGGAAGTGGAGGAAGCGGTGAAACTGGGAGCCGATGCGGTGATCCTCACGGCAGGCCCCGGCGCCGGCGTGGAGCGCACCACCATGGCCAACTTTACCCGGGTGGGCCGCAAATGCGATGAGTACGGCATGCCCTTCATCGCCGAGATGTATCCCGGCGGATTCAATCCGGATCCTGCCATGCTGACCATCGATACCCTGAAACTGGCAGCCCGTATGGCCGCCGAGTGGGGTGCCGACTTCCTGAAGATGCCCTACCGTCCCGGTTACCGGGAAGTGGTGGAGGGAACCTACATCCCCATCGTGGTTCTTGGTGGAGCCAAAACCAATTCCGAGGAGGAGTTTGTGGCAAGCATCAAAGATGCGGTGGACGCCGGAGCCGTGGGCTGCGCCATCGGCCGGAACATCTGGGGTCACCGGAACCCGGCCGGAATGGTCCGGGCCATGAACGCCATCATCCACGAGGGCAAAGACGTGAAGACCGCCATGGAGTTCCTGAAATAGAATGCTGCCGGGCTGAGAAATCAGCCCGGCAATTTTTCTGTGAAGGCAGGAGATAATCCCTGCAGTGGAGTAATTGGAATTAAGGGAGTTTCCATTGTCAGAGAGGTGTAAGGCTGACATAATAAGGAAGGATCCGGCAAACATGAAGGAGGAACCGTGAGAAAATTGAGAATCGGAGTGGATCTGGACGGGGTGGTATTCCGCACCCTGGACCGGGTGCTGGAAATATACAATGAACATAAGGGCAGCAGTTACCAGGCCGACGATATCCGGTCCTGGGACAGCCATCACTGGATGGACGGGGATGAGTATGTCTACGAGATCTTCAACGATCCGGAGATCTACCGGGATCTGCCCCTGGCTCCCGGAGCCCGGGAGGTGCTGACCCGGCTGGATAGCCGCCATGAGGTGTTTCTGGTCAGTGATACCCCGGCCCACTGCCTGGTGCCCCGGATGGAGCAGCTGAGAAGGGTGTTTCCCCCGGACCGGGTACGGTTTATGGGGGAGCGGCAGATCTTTATCGGGAAATTTAAAGAGCACATCCTGCTGGATGTGCTGCTGGATGACAAGCCGGCCAATATTGTCCGGTTTCAGCAGGCAGGTCACGGCACTGCGGTGGTCTATGACTGGCTTCTGAACCGGGATCTGACCGGGTATCCCCGGGTCCGGGACTGGTATGAATTTGAAAAGCTGATAGAAACCATGGAGCAGGCCTGATTTCAGGCCTGCCGGTTTTTGCGGGTACGTATTTTCTGCTGCCGTTTCAGGCTGCTGGTGATTTTTTCCTGACAGTAATTGAGGAAGTGGAGATGGTCCGGCAGGACTTCCTGCCAGGCGGCCCGGATGATCTCCCGGATCTGGCCGCCGGTGGTCTCCAGCCGGTAGATCCGGTTTAGTTTTCCGGAGTAGTAGGATCCCAGACTGGCTGAATCTGCATTCATAAGGATAAAACTGTCCAGCACAGCAGCTATTTCCCCCCGGACACCATAGGCCTCCTCCAGTACCAGGGAAGTGTGTTCCAGCAGTTCCCTGTCCTCCCGTGCCTCCTGCAGGCAGGAAAACAGATGCCGGTGGGTTCGTCCCAGGGACACCTCGATGGCCATTTCCACCTGGTTGTGGCCCCGCCAGATCAGGTCCCTTTCCGGCAGCCCCAGGGCCGCCATCCGGGGTGCTATGGCTCCGGCTTTGCGGAAAGCGTATCCGGGGCCTCCCAGAAAGCAGCGGTCCGTATAGTAGTCAAGACCGGGAAGCCCGATCCCATGGAGGGAGTCCCCCAGCCGTACCTCAGGATGCAGGGCAAGACAACAGGGTTTCATCCGGTGGGACTCCTCCCAGGGCATGCCCAGGGAACTGAGAACGTCGGGAAGCACGCTGCCCAGCGCCAGAGGGGGATTCATGCGTCCCAGGATCCGCCGGTTCATGTAAAGATGGGTCAGGGGAAACATATCAGCGGCCCAGGGTGTCCCGGATGGTCTGCCGTACCCTGCGTCCCTGGAAATAGTAGGAAAAGGCGAAGAACAGAGCAGCGGCGTAGAAGCCCCAGGGCAGCATAAGCATCCCCTGAACCGGAAGATCCAGGGAGATCCGGGTCATCATGACGGAGGTGGTG
>JAXGWN010000165.1:0-4788 GCA_040773285.1 Bacillota bacterium | reverse complement strand
TGGGAATCAGCCGGATATCCCTGGGGGTGCAGTCCTTTGTGGATGGAGAACTGGCCGGCCTGGGACGGATTCACCGGGGAAACGATGCCACCGATGCGGTGATGGCTGCATACCGGGCCGGTCTGGAAAATATCTCTCTGGACCTGATGCAGGGAATTCCCGGACAGACGGAGATCAGTTTTGCCGGCAGCCTCCGTCGGGCTGTGGATCTTCCCATCCGCCATCTGTCCTGCTATGAACTGAAGGTGGAGGAGGGGACTCCGTTCCACGGGATGCAACAGAGCGGGACCCTGAATCTGCCGGGAGAGGAAGAACTGTCAGCCATGGACCGGGTGCGGAGGGAGATTCTTCAGTCTGCAGGTTTTGAACGGTATGAGATCTCCAATTATGCACGGGAGGGACACAGAAGCCGGCACAACCTGCTGTACTGGAAAAATCTTCCTTATCTGGGCGCCGGAACCGGGGCCTGCAGCCGCACAGGAAATCTGCGGCGCACCAACACGACAGATATGGGGACCTATCTGGAAAGCCTGGAACAGGGAACTCTGCCCCCGGCTCACCTGGAGCCGATATCGGAGGAAATGTCCTTTGAGGAAACTGTGTTTCTGGGGCTCCGGCTGCTGGAGGGACTGGATTTTTCCGTTCTGGATCAGCGCTATGGAATTGATTTTATGAAACGGTATAATGAAGAGGCAGGCCGGTTTTTGGAATATGGCCTGCTGGAGCGGACCCCACGGGGGATCCGCCTGACAGAAAGGGGACTGGATATGGGAAACCAGGTAATGGCGGCCCTGATCCGGCAGGAGGGATAACGTGAATAAACTGCATGCCGGGATCGACGTGGGTTCCACCACGGTGAAGATCGTCATTCTGGACGGTCCGGGTAAGATCCTATATAAAGAATACCGACGCCACTTCTCCAATGTACGGGAAACGGTGCGGCAGCTGCTGGAGGATACCTGGACGGAGAACCGGGAGCTGCTGGAAATGCATCCCGTCACCGTCATGATCACCGGCTCCGGGGGCCTGACCGTGGCGGACCGGCTGGAACTGGGTTTTGTCCAGGAGGTGATTGCCTGCACCCAGGCGGTGGAGGAACTGATCCCCCGCACGGATGTGGCCATCGAACTGGGTGGAGAGGACGCCAAGATCACCTATTTCGGTGACAACATGGAGCAGAGAATGAACGGCACCTGTGCCGGAGGAACCGGAGCCTTTATTGACCAGATGGCGGTGCTGCTGGAAACCGATGTGGCCGGTCTGAATGAACTGGCTGTCACTTCCAGGGTGATCTACCCCATCGCCTCCCGGTGCGGTGTTTTTGCCAAAACCGATGTGCAGCCCCTGATCAATGAGGGGGCTGCCCGGGAGGATATTGCCGCCTCCATTTTTCAGGCGGTGGTGAACCAGACCCTGGCCGGGCTGGCCTGTGGCCGTCCGGTGCGGGGCAATGTGGCCTTCCTGGGAGGACCACTGTATTTTCTCAGCGAACTGCGGAAGCGATTCATTGAGACTCTGAATCTTACACCGGACCAGGTGATTTTTCCGGAGGATTCCCAGTATTTTGTGGCCATTGGAACAGCACTGGCCTCCAGGAAGGGAAAAGCCATTTCCTTTGAACCGGTTCTGGCTGCTGCCCGACGGCTCACAGAATCGGACATGCAGGAAACGGCCAGCCTGGAGCCCCTGTTTACCTCGGAGGCGGAGTACAGGGAATTTCTTCAGCGCCATGAGAAGGCGAAAGTGGACAAAATCCGTCCGGAGGAGGCGGAGGGACGCTGCTTCCTGGGAATCGATGCCGGCAGCACCACCAGTAAAATTGCTGTTATCGACGAACTGGGCCGACTGGTATGGTCCCACTACGGAAACAATGAGGGTTCTCCACTGCTGTACACGGTAAGGACCCTGAAGGAGATGTACGATACCCTGCCGGAGAATATCCGGATCGTGCGGTCCGCTGTTACCGGCTATGGGGAAGGACTGCTTAAGTCTGCCCTGAAAATGGATATTGGAGAGATTGAAACGGTGGCCCATCAGAAGGCGGCCAATTTTTTCCTGCCGGGAGCCGATTTTATTCTGGATATCGGCGGTCAGGATATGAAGTGCATGAGAATCCATGACGGGGTCATTGATTCCATCATGCTGAACGAAGCCTGCAGCTCCGGTTGCGGATCCTTTATCGAAACCTATGCAAAATCCCTGGGAGTGGAAGTGAAGGAATTCGGAAAGGCAGGACTTATGGCCACCCGTCCGGTGGACCTGGGGACCCGCTGCACCGTCTTCATGAACTCCCGCATCAAGCAGGCCCAGAAGGAAGGGGCCGGCATCGGGGACATATCTGCGGGGATCGCCTATTCGGTGATCAAAAATGCCCTGTACAAGGTGATCAAACTGAGAAGCCCGGAAGAGTTCGGTTCCCGGGTGGTGGTGCAGGGGGGAACCTTCTACAACGATTCTGTCCTGAGGGCCTTTGAGCGGATCACCGGCCGGGAGGCGGTGCGTCCGGACATATCGGGGATCATGGGAGCCTTCGGGGCGGCCCTGATCGCCCGGGAACGCTATATACCCGGCGAGGAAAGCACCATGCTGACCCGGGAGGAACTGGAGGAGTTTCATTACAGTTCCTCCATGGAACGCTGTGGCCTGTGTGGAAATAACTGTCTGCTGACCATCAATACTTTTGGTGGCGGGGAGCGTTACGTGACCGGAAACCGGTGTGAGCGGGGGGCCGGAATGGCCGTCCGGAAGGATGAGATTCCCAATCTTTATGCCTATAAATACCGGCGCCTGTTTGCCTACCGGTCCCTGAGCCCCGAAGAGGCAACCCGGGGATCCGTGGGTCTGCCCCGGGTGCTGAATATGTATGAGCACTATCCCTACTGGCACACATTTTTCACGGAACTGGGATTCCGGGTGGTGAAGTCCCGCCGCTCCAGCCGGGAAGTGTTTGAGCTGGGGATGGAGACGATTCCTTCGGAGTCTCTGTGCTATCCGGCCAAGCTGGCCAACGGGCATATTATGGATCTGGTGGGGAAGGATACCGGATTTATTTTCTATCCTTCCATTCCCTATGATATAAAAGAGGACCCGGAGGCCACCAACCAGTACAACTGTCCCATTGTCACCTCGTATCCGGAAGTGATCGAAAACAACATGGAGATTCTCCGGGATGAAAACGTTCTGTTTCTTCATCCCTTCCTGCCTCTGTTCGATCCGGAACGGATGGCTGTGCGTCTTCATGAAACCCTGGGTGATTATTTCCGCCTCAGTCCTGAGGAGGTAAAAAAGGCCTCGGATAGCGCCTACAGGGAAATGGAGGCCTACAAGGAGGATGTCCGGAAAGAGGGCCAGAAGGCCCTGGCCTGGATGGAGGAGACCGGCCGCTACGGAGTGGTTCTGGCGGGGCGGCCCTATCATGTGGATCCGGAAATTCATCACGGGATTCCGGAAATGATCAACACCCTGGGGCTGGCAGTACTCAGCGAGGATGCCGTGGCCCATCTGGGACAGATAGAGCGGCCGCTCAGGGTGGTGGACCAGTGGGTGTACCACAACCGTCTGTATGGGGCAGCCAGTTATGTGATCACCAGAAAAGACCTGGAGATGGTGCAGCTGAATTCCTTCGGCTGTGGTCTGGATGCGGTGACCACGGATCAGGTTCAGGAAATTCTGGAGGATCACGGGAAAATATTTACCCTGCTGAAAATCGACGAAATCAGCAATCTGGGTGCTGCCCGGATCCGGATCCGTTCCCTGATTGCTGCCATGAAGGAGCGCCGGAAGAAGGATGAACCCCTGCAGAGGGTCCGCCCGGTGCGCCCAAGGCCGGCGTTTACCCGGGAAATGAAGAAGACCCATACTATCCTGGTGCCGGATATGTCCCCCATCCATTTTCAGTTTCTGGAACCGGCCATCCGGTCCTCCGGTTACCGGCTGGAGATGCTGCCTCCGGTTACCCAGGATGGAGTGGAACTGGGGCTCAAGCATGTGAATAACGATGCCTGTTATCCCAGTATCATAGTGACCGGACAGATTCTGCAGGGACTGAAAAGCGGAAAATACGATCTGGACCGGGTCAGTGTGGTGATCAGCCAGACCGGGGGAGGGTGCCGGGCCACCAACTATATCGCATTCATCCGTAAGGCACTGTACGATGCAGGGATGGGTCACATTCCGGTGATTCCCTTTAACGCATCCTCAAATCTGGAGAAGTCCCCCGGGTTTAAGATTACAGCCCCCATGCTGCACCGGATGATTCTGGCCCTGGTATACGGGGATCTGCTGATGCGGGTTCTCTACAGGACCAGGCCTTATGAAAAAGAGCAGGGCAGTGCCAACCGGCTGATGCAGCAGTGGGCTGAAAAAGCTGTGATAAATGTGGAAAATGCCAGTCTCATTGATTTCCGCCGGAATGTGCGGGGCATTGTTTCTGACTTTGACCGGCTGCCCCTCATCGAACAGGAAAAGCCCAAGGTGGGAGTGGTGGGGGAAATTCTGGTAAAATTCCTGCCCTTTGCCAACAACCATCTGGTGGAACTTCTGGAGCGGGAAGGGGCAGAGGCGGTGGTGCCCGACCTTCTGGACTTCTTCCTGTATTCTCTCCATGGACAGGTTTACAATCACCAGGAACTGGCCGGAAAGAAGTCTTCCAGAAACATGGCAGTTTTTGCCATGGGTCTTCTGGAGATTTACCGGGGTGTGATGCGCCGGTCTCTGCAGGAAAGCAGCCGCTTTGATCCTCCGGCTGCGTTTGAGGAACTGACCTCGGGAGCAGAACCGATCCTGTCT
>JAXGWN010000164.1:0-4821 GCA_040773285.1 Bacillota bacterium | reverse complement strand
TGGAAGCGGTCCGGGAATCCGACGCCATCCTCCGGGAGGAGTTTGCCGCTGCTGGACTGGACAAAACTGTATGGCAATACTTCACGGTGGTCCCTGATTTCCGCTCCGTGGGAGTGAAGAACCATGCCCGCAGTTTCGAATATCCGGTGATTCTCAGGGCTGTAAACACGGTGGATGCCATGACCGCCACCGTGGAACAGATCGACTGGCCGGTGCTTCTTAAAATCACGGACCGGATCCTCAGTGAAGTCCCCGGAGTCAACCGGGTCTGCTACGATCTCAGCCCCAAACCCTGTGCCACCATTGAATGGGAATAGTCATTCCCACAGAGATATACTCAAGGAGCGTCCCACCGGCAACCTCAGCTGCCGGTGGGACGCTCTTCTACTGTCGCTATTCAGAGCCCTGATTGCCCGGATTGTTCAGGGTTACCTGCAGTGGCGGGATCCCTGTCAGGTCCATGGTGGCCGAGGAGATCCGTACAGATTCACTGTTTTCTCCGATTCTTTCCAGAATCCGGATAAAAATCTGCGTTCTGGTGCTTCGGCGTCTGCGGAAATCCACCACATAACGGAGAGTAAACTCCACCCAGTTGTCCGTAGCCTCCAGGGTCACCACCGGTTCGGTGCTGGCATCCTCAATCCGGTATTTTCTTGTCATTTCAGCCCATCTTTCCCCCGCTTTTTCCGTGTAATCTCCCACCACTTCCAGCGCGGTCTCAACCAGAAGCCGGGTGGTCAGACTGTAATCACTTCCATAGGCGATGGGTAGTTTCAGTTCGTCCCAGAGAAAAGGAAAGTCAGCCGAATAATTGTACACAGGTTCCTTAAAGACAAAACTGTTGGCCACCCGGACGATACGGCCATTGTACAGGTCTCCATCCACCCATTCCCCCAGTTCCATCAGGGTGGTTCTGAGGATCCCCTGGTCAATGACATCTCCCCGGATCCCTCCCAGTTGTACCCGGTCTCCGGTCCTGTAGAAATCCCCCACCAGAATAGCCAGCCAGCCGGCAAAACTGGCAATCACTTCCTGCAGGGCAAAGGCAATGCCGGCTCCGGCCACCCCCAGTGCCACGGTAAATCCCCCCAACCTGTCGCTGTAAATGATTCCGGCCAGCAGGATGACCAGCACATAACCCAGAACGTTGAGCACCTTCTTGGCTGTATACCAGTTTTCACTTTTCACATAGCGGCTGAGACTGCCACGGATCAGCCGCAGAACAACCACAATCAGCAGGACACCCACCAGGAATCCGGAAAGTTTCCCTAAGGCGGGATATGCTGCCAGCAGCTCCCAAAATCCTTTCATGGTTTCCCCTCTCTCAGACCGGCATTATTTTTCGTACGTCAGCTTTTCCCGAAGAAATCCTCCATCCCTCAATTCCCGGAAAGCCTGCTGCAGTTCCTGATCGGTATTCATAACGATGGGGCCACCCCAGGCCACCGGTTCGTCCAGACGGCGGGAACTGAAAAACAGAAGTTCCAACGGCTCTTCCCCGGCAGCCACTGAAAGGCTGTCTCCTCTGGTGGTCAGGACGGCTGTCTTCTCGGGAACCGGTGTTCCTGCCACCACAGCGCCTCCTGACAGGGTGAACACAAAGACAGTTCTGTCCTCTGCAACCGGCAGGGTGAGGCTGGCCCCGGGCTGGAGAAGAATGTCATAGTAATCCAGGGGAAGATGATCCCCCGTGTGCCCCTTATATTCCCTGTACGTTCCGGCCAGAAGTCTCAGGGTTCCTCCCTCCAGAGGGATCTCCTGGATCTCCTCCCGGCGGATTGCCTTATACCCGGGACGGTCCATCTTGGCGGTGGCCGGCATATTGAGCCACAACTGCAGACCCAGCATCCTCTCTGTGGCCGGAAGTTTCTCCTCATGGAGGATCCCGGAACCGGCCGTCATCCACTGCACCTCTCCGGAACCGATGGTGTCCTCGTTTCCCAGACTGTCCCGGTGGGTCATTGCTCCTGCAGAAAGAAAACTTACGGTCTCGATCCCCCGGTGGGGGTGCATGGGAAATCCGGCGGTGTAGTCCTCCGGGTTCCTGCTGTCAAAGGAGTCCAGCATCAGGAAGGGATCGAAATCTTCCACCGTGCTGCGTCCCAGTACCCGGACCAGATGCACTCCTGCACCGTCCGTGGTGGGGTAACCTGTAACCTGACTTGCCACTTTTCTTTCCATATCTATTCCCTTCCTTCCAGGCTCAGCCCAAAATTTCTGTCAATCTTTGCTATTTCCTTCTGGCTACCGTGCAACCACAGGGTCCTTACTCATTTCAATAACCAGAAAATGGCAATTCCGGATCGCCCTGATCTTCAGATCTATCTCCACGGTCTCCAGAGCATCCTTCGGTTCCAGCACAGTCCCGTTGATCCTGGCAGAGCCTTCAATCTGAACCAGATAAGCCTGCCTGCCCGGACCCACCGGAAACTCTGTTTCCAGGTCCTCTTCCAGTTCCAGGGCATAAAGATTCACATCCTGATGAAGCCGGATGGGCGCTTTCCCGCTTTCGGGGGACACCATATGGAGCCAGGTGTTCTTTCTGTCCTCCGGGTGGAATTCGTGATCCCCGTATTCCGGAGGATTTCCTTTCCGGTCCGGCAGGATCCAGATCTGCAGCAGCCTGAGAGTCTCCTCACCCAGATTGAATTCGCTGTGCAGAAGGCCGGTTCCTGCGCTCATATACTGCATATCCCCCCGGGATAGAGTTCTCTTGTTTCCCATACTGTCCCCATGGGTCAGTTGCCCTTCCACCACATATGTTACTATTTCCATGTTGCTGTGGGGATGGGGATCGAATCCACGGCCCGGGCTGATCAGGTCATCGTTCAGCACCCGCAGGGCCCCAAACCGGATATTGTCCGGATTCTCATACCCGGCAAAGGAAAAATGATACAGGCTTTTCAGCCATTTTTTCTCCCCTGTCCCCATCTGGTTGTGATCAATTCTGCAGACCATTACTTTCTCCTCCTTCTTAGCTCACCGCTTTAAGATTGTATTCAATAATGCATTCAATGGATAATGAGAAACATCCGCAGTGGTCTGACTGATCCGGATGCTTCACACTCTTATTTCCTCATAACAGGATGACGGAGTACCGTTTTCAGTTTCTCAGGGGAAGTTTTCCTGGGATCGTTCAGGTAGACCTCATGGTGTCTCCGCAGGATTCCCTCCGGGCTTTCCAGGGAGATGGCACTGATCCATCCCTGTGCCTGGGCAAAGGTATCTATGACTTCCACAGTCGCGTCTTCTGTATCATAAGAGCCCAGGTGCATCATCTGTACACACCAGCCTTCGGTGTAATCCCTCAGGAATACCCCTGACACATCGGTTCCCGGCTTTTTCCTCTCCAGTTCTCCGGTGGCCCAGCGGAACACCTCCTCTGTAACAAATTTCGGCTGACGGATCATAAGTGTCCAGATCAGTTCCCCTTTGTCCTTCCCATCGAAAGGGCGATCGTCCGGAGTCCACCACAGGCCCTCCAGAGGTGGAACCACATAGGGAAAAAAACCAGCCGGCTGCTGTTTTCCCTTACCACTCATGCTGATGGTGTAACTGAGTCCGTACAGAAGGGTTGTTGCCCGGGCAAATTCCCCATCCTCCCGGTTGGGATCCCCCTGCCCGTTCACCATAAGAAACCGCATCCGGGGGACATCGACAATCTCTGGCCGTCTTCCGGGCAGATACAGTTCCTTACTGATTTTCTTGTAGTCCACTTTTTCCGGCATATGATTACCTCTTTACCATAGTATTTTCTGAACCTGCTGTCACCATTGCAACCGAGAAGAAGTTCCCGTCTGCTTCACTCAAGGATTATAAATTCAGCAAATTATTGCATCAACGTTTCCGGCGGAAGGTCATTAGTCCGACTAAACAAAAATGTCTCACCGTGTCTCTGGCCAGGGACACTGACTGCTCTTTTCATTTCTGTTCCCTGTCAGAAAGCAGCATGGTAACCCCGGTTATCCTTTGCTCCAGATCCTCACACTCGGCCTGCTGACTGCGGAGATATCCATCGAAGAGGTCCACCAGTTCCGGGTGGGCCTTTTTCAGTTCCAGGGCTCTGCCGGCAATCTTTTCCTGCTGCCGGTCATTCAGGGCATTCAGTTCCTCCGGATCCATAATAAGCTCCCCCATAAGGAAAAGTCCTGCACTCCGGATCGCATCCATCCATTGCTCCCTGGTGTGGTATCCGGGACCGGCACTCTCCCCGGCATAGGCGTCATCCACCAGAATATATCCCCCCGGCCGGATGGTCTCCTTCAGCATTTTTAACGTTTCGAGAGGTCCCCCCAACACATCACCAGCAGAGCCCAGAATGGTCAGATCATATCCGGACTCCCGGTGGACTGCCCGTCCGATATCCTCCACCTGAAAGCGGCAGAGTTCCTCCACCCCATATTGTCTGGCCTTCTGCCTGGCCGTACGGATGAAGTCCGGCATCAGGTCAATTCCCAGTATCCGGCACCCCAGAACCTGGGCCAGATGGATGCTGACTGCTCCTTTCCCACAGGCCAGATCCAGCACCCGGAGACCCCGGGGGTCCGGGATATGCCGGCGGATCAGTTCCTCCATGTCCCGGGGCGAAGACCCCATGTCCCAGAGGTCCTGCAACAGATGTGGGAGGAAGGGAAGCAGTTCTGTTGTCTCCGCGGTCAGGGAGGACGCCAGTTTCTCCTGAACCGGATCGTCAGAAGACCCGGAAAGAAGACGCACCTCCTGAATGAACTCCAGGATACCCTGCCTCAGCCGACCGGCCAGTTCCTCCGGATGATCAAAGTCCGGTTGTTCCTCCAGGATCGCCTCCGCAATGAAATCCGT
>JAXGWN010000163.1:0-4827 GCA_040773285.1 Bacillota bacterium | reverse complement strand
CATTGACCTGGTGGACGAGGCCTGCGCCCTGATCAAGACGGAACTGAACTCCATGCCGGCAGAAATCGATGGGATTAACCGCAGAATCATGCAGCTGGAAATCGAGGAGGCTGCACTGAAGAAGGAGAAGGATCAGGCCAGCCGGGTCCGGCTGGAGGAACTGCAGAAGGAACTGGGGGATATCCGGACGGAATACAACGGACTGGTCACCCAGTGGGAGAATGAAAAAAATGCTCTGGGCCGGGTTAAGGAAATCCGCCAGCAGCTGGAGCAGGTCCACCACGATATCGCCCGGGCTGAACGGGAATACGACCTGAACCGGGCAGCGGAACTCCGTTACGGGCGGCTGCCGGAACTGGAAAAGGCCCTGAAGGAAGCGGAAGAGGCCCAGAAACACCGGGGAGAACTTTTGAAAGAGGAAGTGGACGAGGAGGAAATTGCCCGGATTATTTCCCGCTGGACTGGAATTCCCTTAAGCAAGCTGATGGAAGGAGAACGGGAAAAACTTCTGAAGCTACCGGAAATTCTGCACCGCCGGGTGGTGGGGCAGGACGAAGCGGTGGATCTGGTCAGCGATGCGATTCTCCGGGCCCGGGCCGGCATCAAGGACCCCGGGAAACCCATCGGATCGTTTATTTTCCTGGGCCCCACCGGGGTGGGAAAAACCGAATTGGCCAAAGCTCTGGCCATGAATCTCTTCGACTCTGAGGAGAATATGGTCCGGATCGACATGAGTGAGTACATGGAAAAACATACGGTGAGCCGGCTGATCGGGGCGCCTCCCGGCTATGTGGGATACGAGGAGGGAGGCCAGCTGACCGAGGCGGTCCGCCGTAAGCCCTACAGCGTGGTCCTCTTCGATGAGATTGAAAAGGCCCATGGGGATATTTTCAACGTCCTCCTGCAGATTCTCGACGATGGCCGGGTCACCGACAGCCAGGGCCGGACCGTGGACTTCAAGAATACGGTGATCATCATGACCAGCAACATCGGCAGCCAGTACCTGCTGGAAAACACCCAGGAAGAGGAGATTCCGGAAGCAATCCGGGAGAGGGTCCATCAGGAAATGAACCGTCATTTCCGTCCGGAGTTTCTCAACCGGCTGGATGAGATCATATTCTTCAAGCCTCTCAGCCGGATGGAAATCAAGAAAATTGTCTCCCTGATGCTGGAGGCCATTGAAGGCCGGCTGGAAGAACGCCGGATCCATCTCCAGGTATCCGAAGAGGCCATGGATTTCATGGCAGACCAGGGCTACGACAGGATCTATGGTGCCAGACCTTTGCGCCGGTATCTCCAGAGACATCTGGAGACGGCCCTGGCCCGGGCCCTGATCGCCGGGGACATTCCTGACGGATCCCTGGTGGAAGTGGCTGTGGAGGACGGGGACCTGGCCATCCGGGCTATCCCGGGAGAGCCTCATCAGGAAAGTCATTGAATAACAGAACCGGCAGAGATGACTCTGCCGGTTCTCTATTGAGGATGAAAGGATCAGTCCACCCGGTTTCTTTTTCCGCCCTCCAGGAAGGCCCCGATGTTGAGGATCAGTTCATCCGTCAGCCGGGCTCTAGCCTCTTTGCTGGCCCAGGCAATGTGAGGGGTGATCACCAGACGGGAGGCGTCCGTGACCTGCCTCAGGGGGCAGTCCGGGGTCATGGGTTCCGTTTCCAGCACGTCCGTGGCATAGCCCCGGATTTCCCCCCGGTTCAGGGCGTCCCGAAGGGCCTCCTCGTTGGCAATGCCACCCCGGCCCACATTGATCAGGACCCCTTCCGGCTTCATCTTCTCCAGCTGCTCCCGTCCGATCAGGTTCCGGGTCCGGGCGTTGAGGGGACTGTGTATGGAGATCACGTCGCTGGTGGAAAGCAGGGTATCCAGGTCCACCCGGGGATAGTCCCGGTCGTGGTTGGCTCCGGACGTTGAATAGTATTGTACCTGGCAGCCAAAAGCGGAGGCAATGGCGGCCGTCCGCCGGCCGATGGCCCCCAGCCCGATGATGCCCCAGGTTTTTCCGGCCAGCTCCCAGAAGGAGTGGTCCAGATTGGTGAAAAAGGGGCTCTTCGTGTAGTCCCCGTCCCGGGTGTACTGCTGGTAATAGTCCAGGTTTTCCAGCAGGGAAAACAGCAGGGCAAAGGTGTGCTGGGCCACTGAATCGGTGGAATATCCAGCCACATTGGTGACGGCCACCTGGTTTTTCCGGCAGTAGTCCAGGTCCACGTTGTTGGTGCCGGTGGCGGCCACGCAGATCAGTTTTACCCGGGGATGGGCGGCCAGGGTGGCACCGGACAGCATCACTTTGTTGCTGATCAGGATGGTGGCTTCCCCGATGCGTGCGTCAAGATCTACGGGGTCCGTGTGGTGGTGGCAGACTACGGTGCCAAAGCGCTCCAGGCCGGACAGGTCCGTGTCGGACCCCAGGGTGCCGGCGTCCAGAAATACAATGTGTTCCATGGTATCACGACTCCTTACAGATTATTTTGGTCAGAATACGGGTTTCTCCCCTGAGGACTCCCCCGGCCTCCGGTCCCAGAAGCACCCGGGGGAAACGTCCGGCGGTGATCTCCACCAGATCCCGGCAGTACAGAAGGTTCAGGATTCTGCGGATTTCCTCCGGAGAACGGTTTTTCATAAGGCCGAAGGTTGACAGCTCCTCCAGGGAATTCTTCCGGACAAAAGCATTCCGGGAGCCTTTCAGAACCTGTACCACCGCGGCCGTGCCGAACCGGCCCCGGAGATAATGGACTGTGGACAGAACCATCTGGGCTTCCCGGGTGACGTCGGCCACCGGGTAGTCTTCCAGACAGCTGCTGCAGTTCCCGCAATGCCGGCCGATGTCCTCCTGCCCGAAATGGGAAAGCAGATACTCCCGCAGGCAGCGGGAGGTATGGCAGTAGCCCAGCATGGCCTTCAGGGCCCGGGGCTTTTTGTCCTTATCCCGGCTGTACCGGGAGCCCTTCAGGATCAGGCTCTGCTGGGTGGCCATGTCCCCGGCCCCGTAGAGGAGAATGCAGCGGGCCGGCAGGCCGTCCCGTCCGGCCCGGCCTGCCTCCTGATAATAGGATTCCAGGTCACCGGGCATGGAAGTGTGGACGATCCAGCGGATGTCCGGTTTGTCGATGCCCATCCCGAAGGCGTTGGTGGCCACCATAACGGGGACAGATCCGGAAAGGAAGTCCTCCTGGGAACTGTGGCGGTCCGCCGCCTTCATGCCTCCGTGATAGGTCCGGTGGGGAACCTCTTCGTCTGAGAGCAACCGGCTGAATTTCTCCACCTCTTTGCGGGTGGAGCAGTAGAGGATGCCGCTTTGGCTGCGTTTCTCTCCGGCGGAGAGAAACGTCCGGAGCCAGGCCTCCCGGCTGCAGTCCCGGACCACCTCCAGCCGGAGGTTGGGCCGGTCGAATCCGGCCTGGTGGATGCCGGGATCCCGGAGGTCCAGCTGCCGGATGATATCCTCCCGGACCTCCCGGGAGGCAGTGGCCGTAAAGGCAGCCACCGGAGGGCGCCGGGTAAGGCCCTTCAGCAGGGCTCCGATCTTCCGGTAGGAAGGGCGGAAATCGTGGCCCCAGCGGGAGATGCAGTGGGCCTCGTCCACGGCCACCAGACTGATGCGGATCCGGTTCAGCACTTCCATGAAGACCGGATCCTTCAGCCGCTCCGGGGCCAGATACAGAAGATCAAAAGGCTCGGTGTCCAGCCGGGCCAGAGTCTCCCGGAGATTCTTCGGGGTCAGGGTGCTGTTGATCCACAGGGCCTTCAGCCCCTCCGGTACCCGGTCAACCTGGTCCTTCATCAGGGAAACCAGAGGGGAAATCACCAGCACCATTCCCGGCAACAGGGCGGCCGGCAGCTGGTAGCAAAGGGATTTTCCCGCCCCGGTGGGCAGCACAGCCAGAAGGTCCCGGCCGGCCACAATGTCTTCCACGATCTCCCGCTGCAGGGGCCGGAAGGAACGGTGGCCAAAGGTTGTATAGAGAGTTTTTTGTATATCCATAGTATCACCGCTACCATTGTATCATGGCCGGCATCCGGTGTGCTGAAAAGAAAATTCCGGGCACGCCGGCCCGGAATTTCAAGGTTCAGAGATTTCGATCCGTCCGGCTTGTGCCTGGACCGGCCAGCTTTCCGCCACCGGACCATCGAACCAGATCTTCAGGGTGAGTCCGGTGGTAAGATCCTCCGGAGTTCCCCGGGACCCGTCCGTCAGATAAACCGGAGTATCCCGGCCCACCCGCACACTGGCCAGGTAATACTGGTATCCAGCATCGGGATCGCCTTCCACCAGCAGGGTTGCCCCGCCGTCATCCAGGAAGGAGACGCTCTCAACTATTCCCACAAGATCCGGAGGTCCCGGATCGGGAGAACAGCCGGTGGGAGAGATCAGAAACACGACAAGAAGTGGCATAAGTGCCATTGAGAACAGTCTCATTTGCATTCCTCCTCATATTCTTCTGACGGTTTTATGGAGCCGCGGGTTCCGGACGGAATCAGGCAATCTGCTCTCCGGCCGGGGATTTTTTCCCGGACCCGGGCAACCCGGGTCCTCTGTCTGTTCCTGATGAATCATGTTCCGGTGCGCCGGGAGGGAAGTGTGCGGAATATCTGCATCCTTCAGCCTGCTATCTATAGAGGAGGGGGGCATTTTGCTGTTTTTTCAGGTAAAATAAGTGGTGGCCCCCGGACTGGATCCCGGGGAGAAAAAACGGTATAATGAAAAAGTGAAATCATTACAATTTGGAGCATGGATATGCTCAGGACAGAAGGTGAAGGTATGCAGGACATGATACGGGTCCGGGGAGCACGGGCCCATAATCTGAAAAATATTGATGT
>JAXGWN010000162.1:0-4850 GCA_040773285.1 Bacillota bacterium | reverse complement strand
GACAGTATTCCACAGAACGCTCCCCTTCCGGCAGGATCAGGGTATGCACAGCCGGATGGGTTCTTGCCACCACCCGGCCCCGGCGGATCACCTGCAGGGGGTTTTCCCCCAACCGGACCACCTCTGCCTCATCCCTGGCCCGCAGCACCAGACAGTCGGCAGGATTCCCAGGCCGGATACCGTAGGTACTGTCCCCCAGGGTCATGGCCCCGTTCTCTGTGACCATCCGGACCAGTTTTTCCATCCAGGAGGCGCCGCTCAGATGGCCATAGTGGGCCAGGAAATTCAGAGAGGCCACCACGCTGCCACGGCCCAGGGGGCCGATGGGATCCATGACGTTGTCGCTGCCGGCGCTGACATTTACTCCGGCCCCGGTCAGCTGGTCCACCCGGGTATGTCCCCGGCGGCGGGGATATCCGTCCAGCCGGTTCTGTAAAACGGCATTGAAGAAGGGATTGGTGATGACGCTGACCCGGGCCTGTGCCAGCAGCCGGATCAGTTTTTCCGCATAATCATTGTTGTAGTTATGGAGGGCAGTCACATGGCTGGCAGCCACCCTGCCCTCCATCCCCTCCTTCAGGGTACAGGCAGCGATCACCTCGGTGAACCGGGACTGTTCGTCTCCGGTCTCATCGGCATGAAAATCCAGCATCCGTCCGTAGCGGTTGGCCAGCCGGAAACTGGTTTCCACCGCCCGGACCCCGTCCTCACGGGTCATTTCCATCTGGGGCATTCCCCCCACCACGTCGGCCCCCAGTCTCAGGGCCTCCTCCATCAGTTCGAGACTTCCCTCCACCGCATACAGGGAATGTTGAGGAAAGGCCACCACCTGGATATCCACCAGATCCCGCAGCTGATCCCTGAGAGTCAGAAGGACTCTCAGGCCCTGCAGAGAGGGATCTGCCACGTTGGCATGGGTGCGGATTCTCAGCACGCCGGAACTGACCTGCCAGCATACCGCCTCCCTGGCCCGCTCCAGAATCTCCTCATCGGAGAACAGACCCTGCTGTCCGGCCAGAATGGAGATCCCCTCCCCCAGTGTTCCACTCTCATTATCCCGGGGAATCCCCACAGTAAGGGCAGAATCCAGATGGATATGGCTTTCCACGAAGGGGGGAATCACCAGGCCTCCTGCAGCGTCGGTTTCCTCTTTTCCCTGAAAGGGCAGTTCCTGTCCTATGGAACTGAATTTTCCTCCCTCAATGGCAATATCGGTCAGGGGTCCTCCCCCGGACAGCCTGGCGTTTCGGATGATCAGATCAGACATTATTCCTCCTCACCGGAACCACCTCTGCGGCGGTTCCTTCCTTTCATATAATCCCGGGCGTTCTTTCTGCTCCCGAATTCCGCAAACATGGCGTCGGTTTTTTCCTTCTCAATCTGGCGGGAATTCTTTCCCTCATATCCGGCCTCACGCCTCAGTTTCAGATAGCTGTCCAGCCGGCTGCGGCTGAAGAGACCATCTTCCACGGCGGCCAGTACCGCACATCCCGGCTCCCCGGTATGGGTGCAGTCCCGGAAACGGCACTGTCCGGCCAGAAGGGATATCTCCTCAAAGGCCTTTTCCGTGTCGGCGGACTCAAGGCCCAGTTCCCGCATGCCCGGGGTATCAATGACCCGGGCTCCCCCGGGAAGAAACAGCAGTTCCCGCCTGGTGGTGGTATGCCGGCCCCGGCCATCCTCCCGGACATCCCCGGTCTCCAGCACCCGGCTGCCCATAAGGGTATTGATCAGGGTGGATTTCCCCACTCCGGAGGACCCCAGGAAGGCCACGGTTTTCCCCGGCTGCAGGTACCTTTCCAATTCCCCGATCCCCAGACCCTCCAGGCTGCTGGTGAGGATCACCTCCACCCCGGGAGCCACAGAGGCCACCTCTTCCAGTTTTTCCCCGGTATCCCCGGCCAGATCCGCCTTGGTAAGAATCACCACCGGAAGGGCTCCACTGTCCCAGGCCACCGCCAGGTACCGCTCCAGCCGGCGGAGATTGTAATCCCGGTTCAGGGACATACAGAGAAACACCGTATCAATGTTGGCCGCCACCACCTGAATTTCATGGCCAGTGCCGGCAGCCCGGCGCACAAAAGCACTTTTCCGGGGTTCAATCCCCAGTATCTGGCCATGACCGGCGTCTCCGTCAGTCCGGTCCAACTGCACCAGGTCCCCCACCGCCGGATAATCCTTCCCACCGGCAGCCGAATGCCGGAGACGTCCGGAAAGTTCTGCGGGAAACACGGTTCCATCCACGGAAACCATCCATACATCCCGGGATAGGGAAACCACCAGGCCCCTGACAGGAGCCTCTTCATTCATATTCACCGGTTCACTTCCTGTTCTTTTCATGTGACACAAGAAATTCCAGAGCCTCCTGTTCCGGCAGGGGGCGGCTGAACAGATATCCCTGCAGAATATCGCACCGGTGGCGGCGGAAATAATCCTCCTGCTCCGGGGTTTCCACCCCTTCGGCCACCACCCGGAGCCCCGTTTTATGGGCCATGGATATTACATCTCCGGCAATATCGCCTTCCGGCCGGATGCCGATCCGTCCGGCAAAGGTTCTGTCCAGTTTCAGCACATCCACACTGAGCTCTCCCAGCCGGTGCAGGGAGGAATATCCGGTTCCGAAATCGTCCAGGGCAATCCGGATCCCCTCCTGTCTGAGTCTGGCCAGTTTTTCATTGACCATGTCATACCCGCTGATCAGGACCGACTCCGTGATCTCCAGTTCCAGACAGGCAGGTGGCAGGTCACAGCTGCTTATCTTTTCAAGGACCCCGTCCACGAAACCATCCCCCATCAGTTCTATGCCAGAGACATTGACTGCCACATACAGCTCCGGATACCCTGCCTGCCGGATCTGCCGGCAGAACCGGCAGGCCATCTCCAGCACCCGTTCCCCCAGGGGAACGATCAGCTGCCGGTTTTCCGCCACCGGGATGAACTCATCCGGTGAGATGTTTCCCAGCCGGGGGGAATGCATCCGGGCCAGGGCCTCCATGCCGGAAATCCGGCCGGTGTTCAGATCCAGGCGCGGCTGATAACAGAGAAACAGACCGGTACTGTCCGGATCCTCAAGGATCTCCCGCAGTTCCAGTTCCAGATCCTCCTGCCGTTTGAGGGCCGCTTCCATGGCCCCGTCAAAGATGGCGTACTCCCTGGGCTCTCCCTGCTCCTGGTGGCCCAGGGAAATGGCACTGTCCCTGAGAGTCTCCAGAGGTCCCGATCTGTCCGGACCGAATCCGGCAATCCCCATACGGATCCGGATGTGCTGGCTTCTTTCTCCCAGCTGCACCGGCTCCCGGAAGGATTCCAGCAGTTTGTCCGCTGTCTCCCGGGCAGTTTCTGTCCCGGAATGAAGGGGATCCAGAACAGCCAGCGTCCCGGAGGACAGCCGGTAGACACCGGCAGACCGGGATATGCTCATGCTCACCCGCCGCACCATTTCCACCAGAGCCAGGGTTGCCGGCTCCTCCCCGTAGAGCATCCCGATGCTTTTCACGGAATCGCTGTGAATCCTGTACAGAAAGCCAGAGCGGGTTCCTTCCCGGTCCAGTTCCTCCAGATCCTCCCGGAGGGCCTTGCCGTTGGGCAGTCCGGTTTCGGAATCAAAATAGGCACCCCGGATCAGCTGGGAGTTCTTCTTCCAGGTGACCAGCAGAGCGTACAGAAGAGCCCCCCAGATCAGAACCAGCACACCAATTCCCGCTACAGTGAAGCGACGGATCACGGTTTCCGTCTCCTCCAGGGAGCGGCCGATGTGCATCTACCCGGAAAAATCTCCGGCTGCCCGGATGGGTACGAAGACGTCATATACCGGATGGGCGTCGTGGTGGGAGATGCCGGAAAAACGCCCTTCCTGCTCCAGAGCCTCCAGAATCCATTCGTCTGTGATCCGTTCCTCCATGGGCTCCGCACTGCTGGTTCCCAGCAGCCGAAAATCCCTATCCAGCACACTGATGTGCATCAGATCGTTGTGTCCCCTGAGGTCCTCCAGCAGCATCTGGATTTCAAATCCCCGCAGAAAACTCTGCACGTTTTCCGCCCGGATGCCCACCTGCACGAAACTGCCGTCCTCTGAGCGGAAATAGGAGTACTTTAAGTATTCACCGCTTTCCGTATCCTGCCGGATGTCCTCCACCATATAGGTGAGTCCGCTGTCCATGAACCGGCGGACCGGATGCCATACCGCAGGACTCCATCCCAGATACAGCCCGTTTCCGGAATGCCGGATCACTCCCTCCGGCGAATAGGAATAAATCTCATCCACCTGCAGGGTTTCTTCCATCTCCGCCAGATAACGGTTGCTGTGGACCGAGGTGTCGGTCCCCACTGCCCGGGCAGCCACCTCCAGCCGGCTTTCCAGCAGGCTGTCGACAATCTCCCGGGCCTCGGTGGCTGTGGTGATGCTGCCGGAAAAACTGCGGGCATAGGCTTCCGATTCATTCTGAATGCTGTTGTAATAACCGCTGCGGATTCCCCGCACCACCAGAACGCCTGCCACCAGGGACACTACCGTGATCAGGACCATGGGGACCAGAAAGGCCCGGAAGTCCACAGCCTTTTTCCCTGATGAACGGATCATAGGTTTTCTCCGTCACTGCTACCCACAGGAGGCTCCCCTATGATCTCCAGAAAAACACGGACCACATCGGGATCCAGGGAAATGCCGGCCTGACTGCGGATTTCTTCCAGCGCCAGATCTCTGGTCATGGTACTTCCGGTTCCGGAACGGACCATGGCATCAAAGGACTCCGCCACCCGGATAATCCGGGCGGCCAGGGGAATCTCCCGTCCTCTGAGCCCCCGGGGATAACCGGTTCCGTCCCAGTTCTCATGGTGACTCAGCACCGGTT
>JAXGWN010000161.1:0-4854 GCA_040773285.1 Bacillota bacterium | reverse complement strand
GCTTTTTCCCCTGGCCTCCAGCCGGGCCTGTATCTCTTTTTTCCTGTCCGGCGAATCCGTGGTATCAAGGGTGGCCAGAACTCCCCTGGCTGAATCCATGAACTGTTCCCAGGGAATTCCCACAGCCATTTCGCTGTCAGCCCAGCGGGCCAGGAATCTGGTGCTGGGGCACAGGGGGGTCACATTCATTCTGCCGGTAAGATAAGGCTCCACTGTGGCCTCCGCACAGATGGCCTGCATGGATGCACCAGTGAAGGTGAGCCGTCCTCCCTGCCGGTATACATTTCCCTGCTGCAGTCTCATCACCTGGTAGGGGTCTGCCAGGATAAGGACCACATCCGGTTCGTCCTCAAAGGCTTCCAGTGGACCCACCGCAATGCCCCAGGTGGGGGCACCGGTCCGGTATAGGCCGGGAACCCCTTCCCGGACCCTTCTGGCTGCTGCGGGAGTCGCATAGAGATTGTAGGAGAAATACTCCATTCCTGACTCGATCCTCTCGGTGCTGGGCTCCGTAAAGAGTGCGGTGGTTCCCCCGTCGCAGCAGCTTTTCTCCATCCGTGACTTGAAATTCCGTCCCCGGGTGGCCTTTTCCACGATACAGCAGTAGGCCAGATGGGAATCCGGCTCCGGCCAGTTAAGACCCTCGTAGGATTCCTGGTCGAAATACAGTCTGACCCCCACCGGTTTTCTGGTAAGACCCAGGACACATTCCAGGGTCTCCACCATATCCCTCACATCCTCCGGAGAGTATTCCCGCTGGGGTTTTCCATAGATCCGGTTCTTATTCCTGACAGGCATTTTCTGTTCTCCTTTTCATCGATATCAGGCGGTGTATACAAATCCCAGCCGGGTCAGTCCCAGCATCGTAAGACCCGTCACCAGCAGAATTACCGCCAGGGTGAATCCTGCAGTTGCGGCAATCTGATTTCCCGGCATGGAAATATTTCTGTACCAGGTACGGTCGGGATATTTTCCAAAAGCCCGGGTTTCCATGGCCATGGAAATCCGGATGGCCTTCCGGACTGCACCGGCCATCATGGGGATCACATAGCGTTTCATATTCCAGACCCGGGAAAGAGGGTTTCTGCTTTCGGTTACCCCCCTCACCTGGTGGGCATAGCGGATGGTATCCATCTCCTCCCGGAAGGTGGGCAGAAAACGGTAGGCGGTCAGCAGGGCAAATCCCATATCCACCGGCATCCGGAAGGAACGGATCAGGGCCATGGCAAATTCCGTGGGATTGGTGGTTTTCACAAACAGGGCAGAATAGGAACTGATCAGAATAATCCGGAATCCCAGTCCCAGAACCGCCACCACCTCCGGCGGCTGGGAACTGAGTACCCGCACCAGGAGAATAATGACCACGAACCCCAGGGACATCCCGATGAAGCCCCTAACCGAATGGAGAACATCCACAGCCCTGGCACTGCTGAAGAATTCAGCCAGAACCAGCCCTGCGGCAAAAAGAATCATGGCGCCAAAGGGCATGAAGTCCAGGGAGGCCACCAAAGCAACCACCATCAGTACCCAGATTTTCAGGGCGGGATGCATCCGGTCAATAAAAGGTTTCTCAGCCACGGCAGATCTCCTTTTCCGTCAGTCTTCCGTTTTTCAGCACCAGAT
Organism: Bacillota bacterium; assembly: GCA_040773285.1. Lineage (GTDB taxonomy): Bacteria > Bacillota > TC1 > TC1 > UBA5767 > JAXGWN01. Next base: position 3,231 of record JAXGWN010000161.1, on the reverse strand, counting down.
TCCGGTCACAGCAGCAGCGTACCAGTTCCGGATCATGGGTGATCATCAGGATGGAGACCCCTTCCCGGTTGATCCGGTACAGCAGCTTGACCAGGGCAGCCAGATTCTCCGGGTCCTGACCATAGGTGGGTTCATCCAGAATCAGAATCCTCTGTCCGTTCATCATCATGGTGGCCGTGCTGAGCCGGCGTTTCTGGCCCTGGCTGAGGGCAAACGGGTTGCTGTGCCGCCGGTTGGAAAGGTCAAAGCGTGAGAGGGCAGTTTCCACCGAGTTTATCACCTCTTCCGGAGTCCTACCCGACGCCTCCTGCCCATAAGCCAGTTCCTTTTCCACAGTCAGGCAGATAAACTGGTGTTCAGGATTCTGAAAGGCAATGCCCATCATCTGACCGGTTTCCCGGGGTGACAGGGAAGAGAGATCCCGCCCACCGGCCAGGATCCGTCCCCGGTCCGGGCGCAGAAGCCCGGTCAGCAGACGGGATAGGGTGGACTTCCCGGCACCGTTGGGTCCGGTTATGGCCAGAATCTCCGCCTTCCCCAGGCTGAAGGACAGGTCCTCAAGAACCGGAGTGCCGCTTATATAGGAAAACCCGATCTCCTCCGCCTCCAGTACCGGCGGACCGGGCGGCCGGGGTTTTTCCCGCCGGGGAAGACTCCAGGTCTGTTCCATTTCCTGAATGTACTTCTCTGCCGGAAGAGTCACCACCCGGTCACCGGTCATGTGGAGCACATCGTCGATCACTGGGGCAAACTCCCGGATCCTGTGCTCAACCAGAAGGATGGTCATACCCAGGTCATCCCTCAGGGACCGGATCAGTTCCACCACCTCCCGGGTGGAAGTCTCGTCCAGATTGGCCGTAGGCTCGTCCATCAGAAGAAGAGAGGGCTTCACCGCCAGTACGGCGGCAATCGCCACCTTCTGTTTTTCCCCTCCGGAAAGCTGGTTCAGGTTCCGTTTCCGGAGATGCCGGATGTTCATAAGGCCCAACAGACGGTCGATCTCCTGGTCCATCTCTTCCGGGTCCACCCGGCAGTTTTCCAGTCCGAAGGCGATCTCGTCCTCCACAGTGAATGTACACAGCTGACTGTCCGGATCCTGGAACACATAGCCTATCTCCCCGGATACACTCCGTGCCTCCTCTTTCTCCACAGATCGTCCCCGGAAGATGATTCTTCCTTCAATTTTTGCTTCAACAATTTCCGGAATCACCCGGGCAATGGCCATCAGGAGGGAACTCTTTCCACAGCCGCTGGGCCCGTTCAGCAGAGTAATGGTATTCTCCCGAAGACTGAAGCTGATCTGTTCAAAAGCCTTGCAGTTCTCATCGAACGCAAGGCTCAGGTCTTCTATGGTAAGCACTCAGGATTCCTGCCGGCGTCCGATCCCGAATCCGGACAGCACCCCGGTTTTGGCAAGACCCCGGGCCAGGGCCATGGTCAGCGCAGCTCCAAATACCACCGAACTGATCACCCGGATCACCAGCATCACAGGAATCAGATTGGCGTACAGGGAGAAGCCGAAGATAAAGTAATCCCTCAGGGTAACCAGAATCATGCCCAGAATGGCCGCCAGACTCATCTGGAACAGGTTGTATTTCTCGTACTTCCCGGCGGCAATCCCCATCTCAGCGCCCACACCCTGCAGAGTAGAAGCCACAATGATATGGATCCCATACGGACTTCCCAGCAGCAGGTTCACAATACCGGTGAACAGGGACCCGATCAGCCCTGCCCCTGGCTTGCGGACGATGTAAAGACCTATCAGGGCACTGATCAGATAGACCCCGTAAATAATATCCCCGCCCACCGGACCGGCCATGGCCTGCAGCGGCCCATAGACACTGTCCAGTCCGGTAAAGACTACGGCCAGAAGGGCTCCCAGCATGGCCAGCACTACGATTTCCTTCAGTTTTAACTTTTTATTCATGATTCCTCCACCAGATAATTGTATTTTTTGGACCGGTTCACGGTCCGGTTTTCCTGTTTTTACGTCGGTTCAGCTGTTCTCTGGTTCCATAGGCTCCGGTATAGTAATTGTGGCTTCCTGGCAGGTCCACCTTTTCCTCCACACCACATTCCTCCAGCCGTATGCGGATCCGCTCTTTGTCCGGATCCGGTTCCATAGGGCCGGCGGTCAGTCTGAGTCCATCCACAATTTCAGCCATGTACCGCCAGGGGATCCCCACCGCCATCTCCTCTTTTCCCCATCTGCCCACACATCGGGTCCCCGAGCACAGCATGGACAGATTCACTGTATCTTTTTCCAGGGGAAAGGAAGTGCATTCCTGACAGATAGCACACATTCCGGTCATTTTCATTTCCTTCAGCTGGCCCCGGTGATATGCATACCCCTGGAGAATGCGCATGGCATTGTACGGGGTAGTAACCACCAGAACCACGTCCGGAGGTTCCGGGTGCTCTCCCAGAGGCCGGAGTTCCACTCCCGCTGTCCGGCGGGAAAGATATACCATATCCCTGGCCACCGCTGCACTGACCTCCAGATCCCGGTAGACCCCCAGGTCCCGGTGGCGGCGGCCGGAACTTACCTCCTCCGGAGTTTCCTCCATTCCCAGGGCCCGGGCTCCGGCGGCACATCCGGAGTTCTCCGGGCTCATTTTCAGAGACTGTCCCCGGCTGGCCCGGCTGACTGCCCCGCAGTAGGGCAGTCCGGCCGGAGATTCCATTGCCTCACTCTTCAGATATTCCTCCCGGCTGGCCAGCAGGCGGATCCCCACCGGAAACCGGTCCAATTCCAAAAGAAGTTCCAGCCAGGCCGCCAGGCCTGCCGGGGAAACAGGGTCCGGGGTTCCCATCAGTCAAGATATTCGTACAGCCCGCCGTAATGCTCTTCGGCAAAGGCCCGGACCTCGTCACTACGGAAAGAATCCACCAGATCCTGCACCCAGGGCTCATTGATGTTGCCCTCTTTCACCACCACGCCCTGGGGATAGTTCTCAGGGTGTGCATCCCGGACCAGCCAGGAGGTGAAATCCTTATCTGCGTTCTTCATGTGGCTGAAGAACGCGATGGCTGCGTCCATATCCTCCAGGGAACGGACAATCTGAGTCTGGTCCATTTCCACGAACTGGAAATTCCGGGGATTCTCCGTGATGTCCAGCAGGGTGGCCTTGTCCACCGCCGGATCCAGGCTCAGCAGTCCGGCATCCTCCAGAATCCTGAGGCCCCGGTCCATATTCATGGAATCATTGAAAATTGAAATTTCTGCGCCAT
>JAXGWN010000160.1:0-4966 GCA_040773285.1 Bacillota bacterium | reverse complement strand
TCAGAGATCCCCTGAACCCCCTGCTTCAGCACGTCATCCGCCATTCTGAATGCATCGGTCATGGGAGTATTCTTGTCGGCAATCTCCAGCAGCCGGTCATTTTTGATAATGATCAGGGTATCCACCTGTTCATGGAGTTCCCGGATTCCGTTTTCCGCGTATCCGCTGCGGCGTTTCCCTTCAAACCGGAATGGCTTGGTGGCAACTCCCACAGTGAGGGCTCCCATTTCCCGGGCAATTCCTGCCACAACCGGGGCTGCCCCGGTGCCGGTTCCTCCCCCCATGCCGCAGGTAATAAACACCATATCGGCACCATTCAGGGCCTGGACAATCTCATCCCTGCTTTCCTCGGCAGCGGCCCTTCCCACTTCGGGATTGGCCCCTGCTCCCAGTCCTTTGGTCAGTTTCTGGCCAATCTGGATCTTCCGGGAACTGCGGGACAGCTGCAGGGCCTGGGCGTCCGTGTTGATGGAAATAAACTCCACCCCCTGAAGGCCGCCCTCAATCATGCGGTTGATGGCGTTGTTGCCGCCACCGCCCACACCCACAACCTTAATCGTGGCATACTGTTCAAAACTTACATCTTCAAATTCTAGCATCGTTTTCATGCTCCTTTGCTTTTTTGCTTTTCCTGTTTCTCACTACCATGATACGCAGTGCCGAAATGTTCTGGAAGATCCGGACGCCAAAGGCCACGATTGCAGCCAGATACAGTTCCACCCCCAGCTGATCCCCCATATATGCCATTCCCCCGGCCACCGCCGTGTTGAGAACAAATCCGGACAGGAAAATGGAAACATCGAATTCATCGGAGAAGGCCGCCCGGATACCCCCGAAGATGGTATCCATGGCAGCCACCGCTGCCATAGCCACGTATTTACTGTATACAGCCGGTATGCGGATCGGGTAAAACATACCCAGAAACACCCCTATCCCCAGTCCCAGCAGCGGCAGCAGCAGTTTTCTCATTGGTCGCACCTCAGTACTCGTATTTAATAACCGGACGCTCCGGATCGGACAGATCCAGATAGGAGACGTCCCCGCTGTTTTCCAGAATCGCTGTTTCGTTAAAGATGCTTTCTAATAAGTATAACTTATCTTCAGTGTTTTCCCCAAGACCCAACTTCACTTTAATGCCATTGACCGAATATATGGTCCAGGTACGGATTCCCGGTTCGATTTCCCGGGCCAGATACCGCAGATGCTCTGGAATCTCTCCTGTGAACCGGATTACCCGCAGCACCTCCTCCTCCACGATCTTCTGACCCAGGGTCAGAGGTGTGTCCAGATTCCTCCCGGAGTAATAGGGAAGGGGGCGGTCACTGAGTTTTCTCACCAGTTCAATGCAGATTCCATCCTGGTCCACCACCGCAAACCGGTCTCCGGAAGAAAGTATAAGAAGGGGTCTGCGCTCTGTAACCCGGATGATCACCTGGTCAGGAATCTGGCGGATCACCATTGCATCCCGGATCAGCCAGTGACCATCCACCCGGGATTCCACCCGGGAAGCCGGAACGGAAAAGAGGTTGGTCCCGGGACGGATTCCGCTCAGTTTCAGGATCTCCTCCCCATCCACCACAGAATTTCCCTCTACCGTTACAGAATGTATGGTGAAGGTCTCGGCAAAGTAATCCGAGAACAGCCGCACAGCGGCCACCGCCGCAATCAGCAGAAGAACAACCGGCCATATGCGTCTTCTTCTTTTTTTTCTGTTGCTGTCCATGCTCATCCCGCCTGTCATACACTGATTATAGCAGATTCCGGGAGGGTGTGGCTGATTCTCACGGCTCCACCATCCGGACCTCCCGGATCAGCCGGATCCCAAACTCCCGGAGCACCTGGATCTCGCACAGTTCCATCAGCTGCCGGATATCCTCCGCCGTTGCCTGTCCGTCGTTGATGATAAAATTGGCATGGACCTCACTGACCACGGCTCCACCAATTCGCTTCCCCTTAAGACCACAAGCCTCAATCAGGCGGCCGGCACTGTCCCCGGGAGGATTCCTGAACACGCTGCCGGCGGAACGGCCGGCTGGCTGGGAAGCCCGGGCCCGGCGGTATTTCTCCATGTTCTCCTGCAGTATCTGCGGCTCCTCGGGATACAGATCCAGATTCACCGACAGAAGCACCTGACCGGTCTCCATAAAAGAACTGTACCGGTAGCCACTTTGAATTCCGGCAGCCGGGATCTCCCGGACATCGCCGCCATCCCATACTGACACGGAATGAAGGAGCGAATGGATCTCCCTGCCATGGGCACCGGCATTCATCCAGACAGCACCCCCCAGGGTTCCCGGAATCCGGCTCAGTGGCTCAAGTCCCCCCAGACCCTCCCGGGCTGCCATTGTGGCCGCCGCAGAAAGTCCGGAGCCTGCCCAGGCCCTCATCCTCCCATTTTCCAGGACAATCCTCTCCGGACCGCCGCAGATCCGTATCAGAGGCCTGCTCAGGATGCCGCCGGGGAACCAGAGGTTGGATCCCCGGCCAATAACCAGATACTCTCCCTCCATCCGGTTCAGCAGACGGACTGTCTGTTCCGGAGTCTCCGGTTCATATACCAGTCTGGCAGTCCCTCCGGTTCCCCAGGTGTTCAGAGTTCCCAGGGGTACGTCCCGCCGCAGTATCGGATCTAATTCTTCACCGGCAGTTTTCACCATTATTTCCCCTTTATCAGTTCCGGTCCCAGACCGGTGATACTTCCTGCCCCGATGGTCAGAACCAGGTCCCCCGGTCTCAGTTCACTCCGGAGTCTTGTCAGAGTCTCCTCCAGGGAGCCACTGTGAATCACCCGGGAACTGGCAGCCCTGCGGGCAAGGGTCCCGGCACTGATCCCTTCCAGAGGATCCTCTCCGGCGCTGTAGATATCGGTAATCAGACACAGATCGGCCGCCTTGAGAACTTCAGCAAATTCATCCAGAAATTGCCGGGTTCTGGTATAGCGGTGAGGCTGAAAAACCACCACCAGCCTGGCCGGACCGGTCTGCCGGGCTCCCGCCAGCAGAGAGGCGATCTCCGTGGGATGATGCGCATAATCGTCCACCACCCGGATGCCGTCAAATTCACCCACCAGCTGGTAACGGCGGCCTACCCCCCGGTATCCCGCCAGGGAGGCGGACACCTGTTGGGGATCTGCCCCAAAGCTGCAGGCACAGGCAAGTGCCCCCAGAGCGTTGGATATGTTGTGATCTCCCGGCATGTGAATGCGGATTCCGGTCAGATACTTTCCCTTCCACAGGACATCTGCAGAATTCCACCCCTCCCCGTACCGGAGATTCACCGCCTGATAATCAGGTGTTCCCTTCAGTCCGTACGTGATGGTTTCCGGTCTTTCCCCGGCCAGGGACCTGGTCACAGGACAGTCGGTATTGAGGATCCCCGGGGAATCCGCCTGACGGACAAAGGTACGGAATGCCTCCACAATGGCCTCCATACTGCCGTAATGATCCATGTGATCATCCTCAATATTGGTGATCAGGGGTATGGCTGTCTTCAGATTCAGGAAGGATCCATCCGATTCGTCGGCCTCGGCCACCAGATACCGGCCCCGGCCCAGACGGCCGTTCCCCCCCAAAATGTCCATGGAACCGCCCACCACTGCCGTGGGATCGTAACCGCAGTCCATCAGGATGGTGCTCAGCATGGAGGATGTGGTGGTTTTCCCGTGTGCCCCCGCCACACTGATGGTCTCCTGAAGAGCCGTGAGTCCGGCCAGGCATTGGCTTCTGTGCATCAGGGGGATGCCCAGACTGCGGGCCCGGATCATTTCCGGATTGTCCGGCCGGATTGCGGTGGAATAGACCACCACATCCGGGCAGTCCATAAGGTGTTCAGCATCATGTCCCCGGTGGATCAATGCCCCCAGTCCGGTCAGTTCCGGAGATTTTTCCCCACCTGCCAGATCGCTTCCACTGACCCGGTCTCCCATTTCCAGATGTATCTTGGCCAGGGCGCTCATGCCGCATCCGCCGATTCCAATAAAATACCAGTGTTGTCCCATCATATGCTCTCCTGTAAATAGTGTCCCAGCACTTCCAGTATCTCCTGAAGCGCCCCCGGTTTGCCCATGGTCAGTGCCCGGCGGCCCATCTCATTCAGGCGTTCTCCGGTCAGGGTGTCCAGAACCTGCATCAGGGAATCCGGATTCAGGTCCGCCTGCTCAAGAACCACAGCCGCTCCCATTTTCTCAGCGGCCCTGGCATTGAATCTCTGGTGGTCCGAGGCGGACTCCGGAAAGGGCACCAGCAGGGCAGGGATTCCCAGAAGAGTGGTCTCCGCCATAAAGGAAGCTCCCGCCCTCCCCATCACCAGGGTGGCCTTTGCCATCTGACGCTCCATATCATCAGCATAAGGATGAATCTCAAGAAGTCCGTCTTCCATCCATTTTTCCGGCAGGGATTCCATCTTTTCGGCAATCTGCCGGTATTCCTTCGGACCGGTGATCAGGGTTACGGACCATCCGGCTTCCACAAGCCGGGGCAGAGTTCCAAGAATCACCCGGTTCAGGGGGCTGGCCCCCTGGCTTCCTCCGGTCACCAGAAGATGCTTCCGGGCGGAAGCCTCCCGGGCGGTGCTGACTGTATGGAATGCAGGCCTTACCGGCAGTCCGGTGACCAGGACCTTCTCCGGGCCGGAAAACCGGTTGCGGCTTTCCTCAAAGGTTGCCAGTATCCTTACCGCGAACCTGGCGGCGATCCGGTTGGCCAGTCCCGGCCAGGCATTCTGTTCATGGATCACCGCCGGAATTCTCCGCAGATACGCTGCCAAAAGAACCGGAAGAGTCACATACCCTCCGGTTCCCACCACCAGGTCCGGCTTCAGTTTTCCCAGAAGTGTCAGGGAATCCATGGTCCCCTGGGCTGTCCGGATCAGGCCCTTCATCTTACCGGCCGGGCCTTTACCCAGGAAACCGCCGGAACGGATACCGAAAAACTCTATTCCCGCAGCCGGCACGATCCGGTTTTCCATT
>JAXGWN010000159.1:0-4970 GCA_040773285.1 Bacillota bacterium | reverse complement strand
TCATCACGGGGAACTGGTGGAGGAACTGACCCGCCTGTCCACCGGTTACGACCTGATGGTCCTGGGAGTATCCCTGGACTGGGGGATAGCCCAGCGGTTCACCGGACTGAAAACCGATGCCGTTGCAAGGGAAGCCCATTGCCCGGTTCTGCTGGTGAAAAGTTATAATGCCCTTCTGCAGCGCAGAGGCGTACGGTCAGGACTTCACCGGTTTAAAGAGATGATCAGTTAAAAAGTACTGATTGGTAATACTTATACATAATTTGTGAAAATTATGGTAATCTATAGGAAAAGCCAATCATAAAGAAGGTGAGTTCACTGAAGAAGATCGTCAACGCCAAACTGGCGACCCGGGTTCAGCAGAGCCTGCACGAAATGCTGATGGAACCCAGGATATTGGAATCGGGGAAACTGCCTCCCGAGGCGGAACTGGCTGAGATGCTGGGGGTGAGCCGCACCGTGGTCCGGGATGTTCTTTCGGATCTGGAGCGGGAAGGATATATAACCAGGAAGCGAAAATCCGGTACTATTATCAACCGGCATGTGCTGGATGTGAAGATCCGGGTGGACCAGGAACGGGATTTCCAGGAATACATTACTTCAGTGGGCCGGGAGTACAGTGACCGGATGATTTATTACCGGGTGGAGCCCGCCGCCGGTTATCTGAAAGACATGTTTGACAGTCCCCAGCTGCAGGGTTTTCTGGTGCTGGCCAAGGTCTTCATGGCCGATGGGGAGCCGGTGATTTTCTGCAAGGACTATCTGCCGGTCCACCTGATCCAGAGACCCTATACATCCTCGGATGTCCGGGTGGCCATCTTTGATTTCGCCAAGGAATACTGTGGTATTGAACTGGAACTGGATCTCACCAGCATCGATGCCGGTCTCATGGACCGGGAAATGGCGGAGGCCTTTGGGGCCCGTGAGGGAGATCCGGTACTGAAACTGATGACCCTGGGTTATCAGGGTCAGACGCCGGTTATGTGGTCGGAACAGTGCCACCTGCCCGGTGCCCTGCCCCTGACCGTGCTGCGCAAACGGATCTGGAGTTACGAGCGCTGAGGATTTGTGGAGGATAAGATGAGCGGATACGTACTGAAGAATATTTCCTGCCTGGTTACCTGCAACGACCGGGATGAGATTGTCTCCGGAGTGGATCTGGTGATCCGGGACCAGCGGATTGAGGCCATCGGGGAGAACCTGGCTTCAGCGAATCCTGAACTGGAGGTCATGGACTGCCGGGGCTGTCTGGTGGGTCCGGGCCTGGTGAATACCCATCATCATTTTTACCAGACCATGTTCCGGGGAATCCCGGAAGCTCAGGGTCTGGCTTTGTTTGACTGGCTGAAAACCCTGTACCGATACTGGCAGCATATGACTCCGGACGTGGTGTATCAGGGGACCCGTACCGCCCTGATCGAACTGATCCGTACCGGCTGCACCATGACCACGGATCATCACTATGTGTTTCCGGCAGGACAGAAGGAAAATCCCATCGAGATCCAGATTGGAGCAGCCCGGGAACTGGGGATGCGTTTTCATCCCACCCGGGGTTCCATGAGTCTCAGCGAGAAGGACGGGGGTCTGCCCCCGGAGTCGGTGGTACAGACCGATCATGAGATCCTGGAGGATTCCGCCCGGCTGGTGGAAGCCTTTCACGACCCGGAACCTTATGCCATGACACGGATTGCTCTGGCACCCTGTTCGCCGTTTTCGGTGACCCTGGACCTGATGCGCCGGACGGCGGAACTGGCCAGGGAAAAAAAGGTGATGCTGCACACCCATGTGGCGGAAACCGTGGATGAGGAGCAGTACTGCATGGATACCCACGGGATGCGTCCGGTGGACCTGATGGAGTCCCTGGGCTGGATGGGACAGGACGTATGGTATGCCCATGCCATACATCTGAACGACGATGAGGTGGCCCGGATGGCTGCCTCCGGCACCGGCATCGCCCATTGTCCGTCCTCCAACATGAAGCTGGGAAGCGGAATCTGCCGGGTGACCCGGATTCTGGAGCAGAAAGGAAAGATCGGACTTGCGGTGGACGGCAGTGCCTCCAACGACGGATCGAACCTCTGGCAGGAGATGAAGCGGGCCTATCTGCTGAATCATCTCTTCTACGGTCAGAGAGGGCTCAGTGCCTACCAGGCGTTCCGTCTGGCGACCAGAGGGGGTGCTGAGGTGCTGGGGAGAACCGATACCGGCTATCTGGCTCCGGGAATGGCGGCTGACCTGATTGTCATCAGCCTGGAGGACCCGGCTTTTGCCGGTTGCCACGATCCTCTGACCGCCGTGGTGAACTGCGGCAGCAGCGATCTGGTGGATACAGTATTCATCAATGGAAGACGGGTTGTGCACAACCGGATTCTGCTGGGTGTGGATCTCCGGGAGGCCTACATCAGTGCCCACCGGGCTGCCAGGGACTGTGTGGTAAAAAACACTTCTGCGGGGAATTGATTATTTCGTAAAACCGTTGTAAAATCATTACACGGAAAGGTTTTCCTTTCCCTTAAAGCGCAACTACCATTCAATTTCTTATTATTTTCCCCAAAACCCCCGGGCCCCAGTGGCACGGGGGTTTTGGGTTGGATCTGAAGCGGTATTTCCTGCATATCCTGCCGGAAAAAAGCCCACAGGCCCCCGGAGGACCGGAGGCCTGTGGGCCACAGACTTCAGATGCGTTTTTTTCCGGTGACCAGGGAGATCACCAGAAGAATCAGGAAAAGGAAAAACAGAATCCGGGCAATCCCGGTGGCAGCTCCGGCGATTCCCCCGAAGCCGAGAATTCCGGCCACCAGGGCAATCACCAGAAAGATGATGGAATAACGGAGCATTTCTGATCCCCTCCTTTCGTTCAGGGTATGGTACCTGGGGGAATCTGTCAACCGGAGGACCTTCGGAGAAAGGAATCATGTGAGATGAAAAGAATACTGGCGGTGTTCCTGATGGCCGTTCTTCTGACCGGCTGCGGAACAGAGGAAACCGGGGACCGGGAGATGGCCCGGTACGAAAACTATCAGTTCCGGGTGGCGCTGCAGTTTCCGGCAGAGTGGAAACCGGTGGAGGGATATGAGTTCCGCTATGGGGGAGAAAACGGCTACTTTCAGCTGGCGGGGATCGGAGGAACGGATCTGCAGCTGGAACAGGTGGCCCGGAACCAGACGGAACACCGGCTCAGTCCCTATGGCAGCTCCCCGGAGATCGTATACCCGCAGGACAGCGCGCTGCCGGCCCTGCTGATTCTTCCCTCAAAAGACCAGGATCCGGGGCATGAGGGACTGGCGGCTTTGGTGGTCCGGCTTCCGGAGCCGGTGACCACACCGGCAGGAGAGTATGGGTTCCTGATTGTCTGGGGGGATAAGGAGCACATTCCCCAGCTGGCCGGCACCCTTGAGGTTCTTCCCTGAACGGGAAAAGTAGAGTATAATAATGCTTGTATTCCCGGTGGCGCAGTATTCTAGTCGGGAGTACCGGTTTTGAAGGCGGGCCTAAAAATCCGTCACGGGCACAGCGATGAAGTCTCTGGCAGTGGCTTCCGATGCTCCGCGGGGGCTGTTGCTGGGGGTTAAGGAGGATGGGGCGATCCGCAAGGGCATGCGGGCGAATGACCCTACTTCCGTGGAGGCCCACGATTGTGGTTCTGGTTTCCGGATCAGGGCTATGACTTGGGGTAGAAACCTGTAGTTGGTATAAAAGCTTGCTACAGAGTAGCCTGCCTTGAGTGGGGGTGGAGGAGTCTAGCAAGATCTGTTTTCCTGCACGGCCGTGCCGGGGACAGACACGATAAAACCATTCCTGCAAAAGAGGCTAGAAACCGGTATTTTCCGCTAAGGAAAACTTCTAGACTGTCGTATCCGTATGGGATTAAAGTGCGAGCTCAGTGGTAATCCAGTCATGCTGCCGGCGACGCGGCAAACTGGTCTTTAATGAGAAATCGCAGTCACGGTGACGGGCTGCAGACCAGGGGGAAATCCTGCTGGACCTATGCCGCAAAGTTTACTGTACGGATCGCCACCGGATTTTTTTTTGAAAGGCTGTTATGGGTAAGAGAAACGGAAACGGAAACAATATCATACGAAGAGGATTGTTTGTGGGCCTTGGGGCCTTTTTTCTCGCCGTGGCGGTGGGAACCCTGTCCCAGGGACTGGTGGCCAGTCTGGCCTCTGTGGTGGCCGCATCCCTGATCCTGCTGATCATTATCGTCATCGGGATCCTGATGGACGTGGTGGGCACGGCGGTGGCTGCAGCCGATGAATCGGTATTCCACGCCATGGGGGCCCGGAGAAAATCCGGGGCATCCCAGGGTGCCTGGCTGGTGAGAAACGCCGACCGGGTGGCCAACTTCTGCAATGATGTGGTGGGGGACGTCAGTTCCGCCATCAGTGGCGCCCTGGGGGCGGGAATCGCCCTGAGAATGGCCGGTGGCGACGTCCGGGATCTCTGGCTGGAGACCCTGGTTACCGCTGTGGTGGCCGGCCTCACCGTCGGGGGAAAGGCACTGGGGAAAACCTTTGCCATCCAGGAGGCCAATACGGTGATATACTGGGTGGCCAGAGTACTGGCCACCCTGAACATTCAGCCGGGAAAAGATAAAGGCAGGAAGAGATCATGAAAATTCTGGACCGGATACAGGAACCGGGGGACCTGAAGGACCTTTCCCTGGAGGAAATGCGGGAACTGGCCCGGGAGATCCGCCGGGAAATCATAAGTACCGTGGCGGTAAACGGAGGTCATCTGGCTTCCAGCCTGGGGGTGGTGGAACTGACCCTGGCCTGGCATGCCGTGTTTGACTCCCCCACCGACCGGATCATCTGGGACGTGGGGCACCAGAGCTACGCCCACAAGATCATTACGGGACGGAAGGAACGGTTCTGCACCATCCGCCAGCTGGACGGACTCAGTGGATTTCCCAAGCGAAGCGAGTCCTGTCATGACCCTTTTGACACCGGACACAGCGGAACCAGCAT
>JAXGWN010000158.1:0-4992 GCA_040773285.1 Bacillota bacterium | reverse complement strand
GGAATGGGTGATGTCCCGCTCGTGCCAAAGGGCCACGTTTTCCAGGGCGGCCAGGGCATTTCCCCGAAGCACCCGGGCCAGACCGGCAATCCGCTCCGCCGTAATGGGGTTCTTCTTGTGGGGCATGGCAGATGAGCCCTTCTGGCCCTTACTGAAAAATTCCTCCACCTCGAGGGTCTCGGTTTTCTGCAGATTCCGGATCTCCGTGGCAAACTTGTCCAGGGAGGAGCCGATCACGGCCAGGGTGCTCATGAATTCCGCATGGCGGTCCCGCTGGATGATCTGGGTGGAGATCAATGCCGGTTTCAGCCCCAGCCGGCTGCACACATACTCCTCCACGGAGGGATCAATGTTGGCCATGGTGCCCACCGCCCCGGAGATCTGTCCCACGGCAATGGTTTCCCGGGCTTCCTCCAGCCGGTGAATGCTTCTGTCCACCTCCATGGTCCAAAGAGCCATCTTAAGCCCGAAGGTGATGGGCTCCGCATGCACCCCGTGGGAGCGGCCAGGCTGCAGGCTGTACTTGTACTGCACTGCCTTCTCCGCCAGTACCTCCCGGAGCCGCTTCAGTTTCTTCAGCAGAAGATCGGCCGCCTGGGTCATCTGCATGGACAGACCGGTATCCAGAATGTCCGAAGAGGTCATACCCATATGAATGTATTTGGAGGCATCCCCCACCTTTTCCCCCACAGCGGTAAGAAATGCGATGACGTCATGCATCACCACGTCCTCGATCTCCCCGATCCTCTCGATGTCGAAGTCCGCCTTGTCCCGGATATCCCGCAGGGCATCCCCAGGAATCAGGCCCAGACGGGCCTGAGCCTCACAGGCCAGCACTTCGATGGCCAGCCAGTTGCGGAACTTCTGCTCCTCGCTCCAGATGTCTCCCATTTCCTTAAGAGTGTAACGCAGTATCATGGTCTTCCTCCGTCTTATCAGTATTCCGGCAGCAGCCGGTATGGTTTCCTCAGTGGTATATACCTTCTGTGAAAAAAACAGCACCCAGGTTTTCACCTGGGTATGGCTGAAAAGCCGGCCTTATTTGGTCTTCAGATACCCTTCAACACCAAATTTCTGCAGCCGGTCGTTTTTTCTGTTCACGGCGTCCGCCATGGTCTGCTTATACTGTTTCAGCTGTTCCCGGATGGACGGGTCCCCGGCCGATAAAATCTGCAGGGCCAGCAGGGCGGCGTTTTTCCCATTGTCGATCCCCACCGTGGCCACCGGGATACCTCCCGGCATCTGTACAATGGAGTACAGGGCGTCCACCCCGGACAGAGGTCCTCCCCCGATGGGCAGCCCGATCACCGGCAGTACCGTACGGGAGGCCACCACCCCGGGCAGATGGGCGGCCAGGCCGGCAGCGGCAATGATCACCTGCAGACCCCTCTTTTCCGCTCCGGCGGAAAACTCCTCCACCCGGTCCGGCACCCGGTGGGCGCTGGCGATCACCAGTTCGTATTCCTGTTCAAATTCTTTCAGGGTGTCGGTGACCTTCTGGATCACTTTCAGATCCGAGTCACTGCCCACCACAATTCCAATTTTTTTCCCCATAATTATCCCTCCCCGGACACAAGGAAATAGTAACAGAAAAGCCCTGGCCGGTCAACGGAACCGGCGCTTGTCGGACATCCGGACCGGCCTACACCACTTCCCCGGTGACCAGGTGCCGGCGCAGGCCAAACACCAGTCCCATGACCAGACTGGCCCCCGCATTCAGGAGAAACAGGCTGCGGATGTCTGCCGCCAGACCGGTGCTCAGAAGAATCCCGTAGATCAGGGGAGCGGCAAACTGTCCCAGGTACATGGCGGCGTTCCCCACCGCCAGGGCAAAGGAGCCGTCGGCTTCCGGAACCCCGTTTACCATCCGCAGGTAATTGAGCGGATTGAGAACCCCCAGACCCAGACCGAATACGAAGGCCCCCAGGGACAGCAGGGGCAGGGAATGGACGCTGCCCAGAACCAGGAATCCGCAGCTCATGAGGACCAGGGCCACCGGACCTGCAAGGCCTTTGAGAATCCGCTTATAGTCGGCAAATACTGCTCCGGCAAACAGCCCGGCAAAGTTGGGCATAACCAGAATATAGGAGGCGGCCTGGGGCCCCCCCAGACCGGCATCGGTCAGGTAGAGGGACAGATAGACCGGCAGGGCGAACACCATCACGGTGATGCCGAACATGTAGGCGGAAACCTTGAGAACCACCGGGGAAAACCGGAAGGCATCGAAGACGCTTCCGGTGGACTCCGGCTCGGTGAGATACCTGAGGTTCAGGAAGAAGGCCGGCAGCATGGCCAGGTAGACCAGGAAAACCAGCCGCCAGTGGACGGCGCCCAGGGCTCCGGCTCCCAGGGTGATCACAGTCCCTCCCAGGGAGGCCACGGCAGTGGCATACCCGGTGAGCCGGGCTCTCATGGATCCCGTGTAGAAGTCGGCAATCAGGCTTACGGACAGCGGAAGAAGGATCCCCGCCCCGATTCCCAGCAGAAACCGGAAGGCCAGCAGGACGGGCATGGACCAGGCAAGAGCCCCTCCCACACCTCCCAGCACATAAATGAGGGTCCCGGCCAGGGTAAGGGTTTTCCTGCGGATTTTCCGTCCCGCCAGCTTTCCGGACAGCAGGCTGGCCGGAATGATGGCCACCGCCGGCAGGCTGATCAGCATCTGTACGGCCAGGTCCGGAGTTCCGGCAAAGGCGGCCCGGATGGCCCCCAGGGCCGGGGATACCGCTGCACCGGTGACAAACTGGGAAACCGACAGGGACAAAATGGCCACTGCCCGCATTTTTTCTTTTCTGTCCATATCAGGCCAGCTCCCTTCTCAGTACCTTCATCTCCCGCCACATCATCCATCCGGTGATGGCTGCTGCGATCAGGTCGGAGACCGGATAGACCAGCCAGACCCCGTCCAGTCCGAAGAACCGGGGGAGGATCAGCACCAGGGGCAGGGTCAGGATCACCTGCCGCAGCAGGGCCAGGAACAGGGCGGGCCCTGCCTTGCCCACCGCCTGATACAGTACGCTTCCGGCAATCTGGACACCCACCACCGGAATCATGACGCTCATGATCCGCATGGCCCGGGCTCCCAGATCCAGCAGCTCGGGCTCCCGGGTAAACGCCATAAGGATGAAACCGGGGAACAGAAGACACAGCGCTGTGCCCACCACGGCAATCAGGGTGAGCCATTTCAGCACCTGGCGGACCGCCTCTTCAATCCTCTCCACATTCCGGGCCCCATAGTTGTACCCCACAATGGGCTGCAGGGCCTGAACCGTTCCGAAAAGCGGCATGAAAATAAAGGCGTGAACCCGGAAGACCACCCCGTAGGCGGCCAGAGCCAGGTCCTGTCCCCAGGTGACAATGGCGTTATTCATGATGATGCCCACCCCGGAGGCGGAGGCCTGCTGGGCAAAGGCACTCATGCCCACTGCATACATTTCCTTAATGATCCCCATATCCGGTTTCAGATACTTCCACCCCAGCCGGATCATGGAATGCCCCCTGGAAAAATAGCGGTACTGGTAGGCGATGGAGACCAGCTGGGCCAGAATGGTGGCCCAGGCGGCCCCGGCAATGCCCATATCCAGCACAAAGATAAAAATGGGGTCCAGCACAATATTAAGCCCCGTTCCGATGATCATGGCCACCATGGCCACCCGGGCAGCTCCTTCGGAGCGGGCAATATGATTGGCGGTCATCATCAGGGGGAACCACAGCCACCCGATGAGAATCACCCGCATGTATTCCCGGGCGTAGGGAAGAACCGTGTCGGAAGCCCCGAAGAGCCGCAGCATGGGATCCATAAAAATAAGTCCCACCACCGCCATGGCGGTGGCCATCAGGAAGATGGAAAGGAAAGCATTTCCTGCGATCTGATCGGCCTTCTCCGTACGGTTTTCCCCCAGGGAACGGGAGATCATGGAGGCTGCCCCAATACCGGTCATAAGCCCCACCCCCAGAATCAGGTTCTGGATGGGAAAGGCCACGGTAAGCGCTGATATGGCCAGGGAACCCACCCCCTGGCCGAGAAACACCGTGTCCACCACATTGTAAAGGGCATTCACCAGCATACCCACGGTTGCCGGCATCCCCAGTTTGTAAATCAGACGGGAAATTTTCTCATTTCCCATATCCACTTTTGGTTTTCGATCCATTGTTATGCTCCGTTTCCTGGTAGTCGCTACCATTATAGCAGACCGGGGACTCTTTTCCGGAAAACCCTTTCACAAATAGTAAAAACAGGGTATTCTAAACAGGGAAATTTTCCCACACCCTGTTATCTGGAGGTACCCATGAATTCTGAAGAAGTAAAACGCATTATAACCGAAAAAATCTATGATATCCCCGACTTCCCCACGGAAGGCGTTCTCTTTAAAGATATCACCCCCCTGCTGGCCGACCGGGACACCCTGAAACTGACCATTGAGTGGATGGCCGGTCACCTGACCGACGTGGACTACGTGATCTCTCCGGAGGCCCGGGGCTTCATCTTCGGCACCGCCGTGGCCTACAGCGCCGGCAAAGGCTTTGTGCCTCTGCGCAAACCGGGAAAACTTCCCCGGGAAGTATACCGGGAAACCTACGGCCTGGAATACGGAACCGACGAACTGCAGATGCATATAGACGCTCTGCCCGCCGGAGCCCGGGTAGCCTTCGTGGACGACGTCATGGCCACCGGAGGCACCCTGAAAGCCTGCCAGAAACTGGTAGCCAGTGCCGGAGCCACCCTGGTCCGCTCCATCTTCCTGTTGGAGATCGACTTCCTGGAAGGCCGAAACGGCCTGGACATCGGCGTCCACTCCCTGATCAACTGCTGACAGAAAAGAGCCTCCGGCGGCGCCGGAGGCTCTTTATATATCTCAGTATCTCTTCCATCTTCTCATTCCCCAACCTGATCGTCCTGAACGGAAATCAGCTCAATTCTGTCCCGGAACCCTCCGGCCCGGCGGCGTGGCCATCATCAGTCAGAGCGGGGCCCTCGGGCTCGCCATGATC
>JAXGWN010000157.1:0-5020 GCA_040773285.1 Bacillota bacterium | reverse complement strand
CGGAGGATGCAGATTTCTGCATTCAGTGTGGAACTCCCAGAAGTGGCGCCTGAGGGATAATAAATTCATCCGTGGGAAATCCCACGGATTTTTTGGCTCATGCTGCGGGATTCCCCGGTTCAATTGACATTCCCGGCCGGGAAAGTTATCCTTCGGATAGGGACTTTTTGCCTCCGGAGGGACCCAAGGGTCGGTCCGGTGGTTCCTGAAATCCGCAGCGGGGAGAAAGCCATGGAAAAAAACATCATTGAGATCAGCGGTCTCACCAGATACTACGGAAAGTATATGGGCATCGAGGATGTCTCCTTTACGGTGGGGCAGGGGGATATTTTCGGATTTGTGGGACCCAACGGGGCCGGGAAAACCACCACGTTACGGATCCTTATGGCCCTGATCCGTCCCACCGCAGGCAGTGCCAGGATTTTTGACCGGGACTGCATCCGCCAGGCGCCGGAGATTGCCGGCAGGGTGGGTTATCTGCCGGGAGAAATCTTTTTTTATGAACGGATGAAGGTAAAGGATCTGCTTCAGTATACTGCCCGGCTGTACCGCCGGGACTGCCGGGCCCGTACCGCGGAACTGGCGGAAAGGCTTCAGCTGGATACCGGCCGCAGGGCCGGTGAACTGTCCTACGGGGCCCGGAAGAAAACCGCACTTATTATGGCCCTTATGCACTCACCGGAACTTCTCATTCTGGATGAACCCATTTCCGGACTGGATCCTCTGGTCCGCCGGGAGGTGCTCAGTATTCTGCAGGAGGAAAATTCCAGGGGTGCCACCATTGTGTGTGCCTCCCATGAACTGGCGGGAGTCCAGCAGATCTGCAGCCGGGTGGGCATTATCCGGGAGGGATCCATGCTGGCAGTGCATCCCATGGAAGAACTTAGGAAAGCCGAGTACAAACGGGTGGAACTGACCACAGACCATCTGCCGGAGGAATTCCTGTCCCTACAGGCAGTGGCGGACTTCCGCCAGTCCGGCAACCTGTTCTCCTTTATGTACCGGGGAGATATGAACAGCCTGATCCGCCGGATGAGTCACATGGAGGTGGAGGATCTTCTGGTGGCGGATCCTGATCTGGAGGAAATCCTTATGCATTACTATCTGCGGGGTGAAGAGGTATGAGCATCCTGGGATTCGAGCTGCGCAGGCTGCTTCCGTCTTTTCTGGCCTGGACGTTGGTCCTTTCCCTGGTGATCCGGATTCTTCTGCCTGTGCTGACGGGACTGTTCACCAGCCGGGTGCTGCTGGAAGCAGCCGGGAACATGGGAGACGCTGTGCTCTCCCTGATGGGCACTTCCGTGGAGGACCTTTCCGGGGATCTGGGTGCCTTTGCCCTGTTGAACACTCTGGTGCTGGGGGCTGTGGCTATTTTTTCCCAGCGGCTGGGACTCACCATGATGACCCGGGACCGCCTGGCCGGCACCACCGATTATCTGCTGACCAAGGATTACAGCCGGCTGGAGATCTATCTGTACCGGTTTCTCACCGGCCTTCTGCTGACCGCTGCTCTCAGTTACGTGTATTTTATTGCCTCTGGGATGGCTCTGGAGGCAGCTCTTCCGGGAGGATATCCTCAGGAGATTTTCCTCAGGATGCTTCTTACGGTCTTCTGGATTCAGCTGATCTTTCTGGTGCTGGGCCTGATTCTGGGGATCCTTATTCCCGGAATCCGCCAGTACTTTCTGGTTTCCCTGGGAACCGTACTGCTTCTCTGGCTTCCGGCTCCGGCGGGGGGATTTTTAAGTCCTTTTTCCGCCTTCAGTAACCTGGGGATTCTGGCCCGGGGGGAGGCCTCCGGAGCTCCGGCCCTGTTCTGGCTGCTGGGGATCCTGGTGCTGACTGCCGGGGGCGCCTGGCTGTTCCGTACCCGGGACATTCCTCCGGCAGCCTGATTGGAGAGACATATGATTACCATCTACCTGGAAGAACTTAAAATGAAAGCCGGTTCCCTGGGGGTCTGGCTGGGGGTTCTTCTGGCTGCCAATCTGGTGGCCAGGGCCCTGTACCCTCTGGTTCTGTCCGGAGGGGAAATTCTGGAAGCCATTGTCAGCCGGCTGCCGGCGATCCTGCGGACCCTCACTGCCACGGCAGGAGCGGACATCGGATCGGGGTCCGGATTTTATCTGATTCTGGCCGGCTGGTTTGCCCTTCCGGTGGCGGCTTACGCCCTGCATGCCGGAGCCATGACGGCAGCCGGCGAGGAACTGACCGGTGCCGGTGAATTCCTTTTTACCCGGCCCATCCGCCGGGAACAGGTTCTGGGGGCCAAAATTCTGTCCGCCCTGACCCACCTGGCGGCCCTGGCCCTGATCAGCAATGTGCTGAACCGGATGCTGCTGGGGAAATTTCTGGGGGAGGAAGGTCCCCAGGTTCTGGGACGGATCGGCATGGGGATTTTTCTCACCATGGCTCTGTTCTACTCCCTGGGGCTGTTGCTGGCGGCCCTGATCCGGGATCCCCGGCTGGGTCTTACCACGGCCATGCTGATTTTGCCGTTGACCCTGTTGGCTGCTCTTTTCCATGCCCTGGGAATCGTTCCGGGGTGGATGAACCTCTTTGGCCGCTATCCGGCGGTTGAGACTGCGGCCAGGGGAATTTCGGGTGCATCCCTTCTGTCCACCCTGCTTTTCCTGGGTATTGCAGGCTTTATCAGCTTTGTGGCCTTCCGGTTCCGGGACATTGTGTCCTGATACAGAAGACAGACAAGGAGACGACAGACATGGAAATCACCAGGGAACATCTGGCCAGCGGCAATGTGCTGGTCAGCCTGATCGTACAGCTGCACAACAACAATGTGCCAGGCAACTTCTATTCGGCTCTCAGCTGCCTCCGGGACTCGGTGCTGCTGGTGCCGGTCCCTTTGAAGCACGCTAAAACCGGGGCCGGGGATCCCGGCCGGCTGTTTTCAGCCGGCCAGACCAGGGAAATGAATCCGGACATTCTGACTGCCAGGGACCGGGAAACGCGGCTGTTGCCGGCGTTCGCCCAGATGAAGCAGATTCCTCCGGACTACCGGAAGAAATTCACCGTGGTGGCCATGGAATTTATGGAAATCCTGGACCTGGCCGAAGCGGCCGGCACCGATGGCATTGTGGTGGACCCTTTTTCGGTACCCCTGAACGTGGGAAAGGACCTTTACGGATTTATCCGCAGCCTGCCCAGCCGTCTGGTTCCGGAAGCCGGTGGAGAAGCAGGAAACAATGGGGAATAGGAGAGCCTGGCTTCAGGCAGGGGAATTCTTCCTGATCCTGGGTGCCCTGACAATTCTGTTTCACCAGATAACGGACGTTTACGGGGCGGCCTACCATGCCCGTCTCCCGGTGATCCTTCTGGGCGGCTGGCTGGGTGCCCGGGGGTTTTCCGCCCTGAAAAAAGAGCACCGCTTATGGTTTCCCCTGATGACTCTGGGGATTGTGGCTGCAGCCCTTATTCTGTTTGCTGCCGGAAGGCCTCCAATAACCTATGGACAGGGACTGGAGCTGGCCGCCTCGGCCGGGTACAGGGACCTCCGGGAAATGCCGGAACGCTCCGTCATCTCCCTAACCCTGGAATCCAGCCGGCAGGTGCCGGAGGCCTACCTGTATGGGGGAGAGAAGGACGCCCAACAGTGGTACGTCCTGGTGAGCCCCCTGTCCGAACAGCTGGAGGTGCATCTGTCCGGACAGGACACCTACATTGATCGCTTCCTGGAAATGATGGAGCACTAGCGGACCCGTTCGTCCGGTCCGCAGCAGGAATGGAGGAAACCCATGGACTGGAATGAAATGTATCCCCGGTCCCGGAGGCCGGAGCCCGGGGATATCGCCGGCTTTGTGGCCAGTCCCCTGTGGCCGGAACTGCTCAGCTTTCTCAGCGAAACCTGCGGGGGCAGACAGCGGACGGAATACAGCAGCTGTTCCATGGCGCCTGGCTGGAACGTGAAATACAGAGCCCGGGGACGGGCCCTGTGCACTCTGTATCCCGGAGAAGGGGAATTTACCTGCCGGGTGGCCCTGGGGGTCCGGGAGGAGCCGGGCATGGAGGAAATCCTTCCACGCCTGGAACCGGAGATCCAGGAACTCTATCACGGGGCAGGGGGGATCCGGGGGACCCGCTGGCTGATGATTCCGGTCCGGGATAGCCGGATCCTTGCCAGCCTGAAGGAACTGCTGCTGGTCCGGCTGAATGCCTGAGACCATAGCGGGTCCGTGCATTCCGTATCATCCCATATGAAAACAGTAAGGCTGCCGGCTGGCAGCCTTACTGTGTTTATATGACAGATAAGCCTGAAGTCTTACCAGATAAAAGCGTAGAGGAGGACAGATCTGTGAAGGCAGAAAAGCCCGGGTAACGGTGCTTCAGATCCTTAGTCAGAATTCCAGGCAGATGTAACTGAGGGTTCCATAGGCATAACTGCGGTAGTGAAGCACCGGAGTTTTAAGGCTTCCGCTGCCCATGGCGATGAACAGGGGGGCGATGTGTTCTTCCCGGGGAATCGCCCGGCTGGCCTGGGGGGCCAGTTGGCGGTACCGGAACAGGGAGTCCGGATCCTTCCGGAGGATTTTTTCCAGAAGCCAGTCATCGAATTCCATGGCCCAGGGCTCCGGCTGATCCGCATCCCAGTCAATGGTGGACAGATTGTGCACCGTGGAGCCGCTGCCCAGGATAAGAATGTTCTCCCTGCCCAGATCCCGCAGGGCCTTTCCAATATTGTACTGCTGTTCCATGGGAAGAAACGGATTGATGGAGACCTGGACCACCGGGATGTCTGCTTCCGGGAACATCAGGGTCAGAACGCTCCAGGATCCATGGTCCAGTCCCCGTTCCCGGTTGGAGCGGCTTCCGATACCGGCCTTTGTCAGCAGGGCCTGCACCCGGTCTGCCAGGGCAGCCGAACCGGTTGCCGGATACCGGATGGAATGGAGTTCCCGGGGAAAACCGGAGAAATCATAGATCATAGGATAGGTATCCCCCCGGGAGGATACCGTGGTGGTTTTGGTTTCCCAGTGGGCAGTAAAGACCACTATGGCCTCCGGGG
>JAXGWN010000156.1:0-5058 GCA_040773285.1 Bacillota bacterium | reverse complement strand
GGATCAGTTCCTGCTCCTGTTCGGTGCGGTTATCCTTCTCCCGGAAGGATCCGCTGTTCTGATGCTGCTGGATCCACCGGTTGAGAGTGGAGCGAGTCAGTTCATACTCCCGGACGAGATCCGCTTTGGGTTTCCCGTTCTGGTAGAGTTTTACCATTTGTTCTTTAAATTCATCGGTATATTCTCTTCGTTCTCTTCTGGTCATTTTCGGGCTCCTTTTCATTTGCCCTATTCTATATGACCTTAGAAAACTTGTCCAAATCAGTGTAGCCTATCCAATTCCGGTGGTACGGACGGCCCGGGCGACGGTCCTGTTCAACTTCTTCCTGCATGTAAAAGTCCAGTTTCTGATAACTGCAACTTCGAGTAGCAGCGAGCAGGCAGTTCCTGATTGTTCGGCCGTGTTTTGACAAATTTGTTTACAAATATACTTAGATGAATTACAGTGTAAGTATATTTGCAAATGAGGTGATGATGATGAATTACCTGGAAAAACTGGATAAACTCATTCAGAAGCAACACGGCACAGTTTTAAGTGCTGATCTGGATTTAAATAGAATTCCCAGAACGTATCTTCAGATGATGGTAGCTGAAGGGAGACTGGAAAGAGTTGATCGTGGTGTTTATGTTTCAACCGGTGCCATAGAAGACGAACTATTTTCCATGCAGACAAAGTATCCAAAATTAATATATTCTCATGAGACTGCACTCTATCTGCATGGTCTTTCGGACAGGACGCCCTTTCAGTATTCAGCCTCTGTTCCAAGTGGTTACAAAGTGG
The DNA here is from genome assembly GCA_040773285.1 of Bacillota bacterium. GTDB lineage: Bacteria > Bacillota > TC1 > TC1 > UBA5767 > JAXGWN01. The sequence continues at coordinate 4,277 of JAXGWN010000156.1, read as the reverse complement.
TGGGATCAGTCGTAGAACGATTCAAAATCTACTACATCAAAAAGGAACTGCACGAACTTGGTGTTGAAACGATCATGAGTTCACATGGCAATACAATCAGGACTTACGATGTCGAAAGAACTATCTGTGATTTGATCAGAAGCAGGAGCCGTATCGATGTTCAGATCCTCAATGATGCCTTGAAGCGATTTGTGAAACTGAAATCCGCGGATTATTCAATTCTTCTGGAATATGCCAGGAAACTGAAAATCGAAACGGTACTAAAAAGTTATCTGGAGGTTTTGATATGAATGGGAAAGCCATGAGCTTAAAAGCGAAAATCAGAAACCTGGCCAGGAAGAAAGATATGCCCGCTCAGGTCGTGCTTCAAAACTACATGTTTGAGCGGTTCCTGGAAAGGCTTTCCCAATCAACGTATAAGGATAAATTCATCCTGAAAGGCGGAATACTGATTGCGGCACTTGTCGGCATCGACAACCGATCGACAATGGATATGGACGTTACGATTAAGAATTATCCTATCAACGTTGAATCGCTGACCAAGGCGATCAAGGACATCTGCCGTGTTGTCATTAACGATGATGTGACATTCTCATTTTCAGGAATCGATACAATAAGGGATGATAATGCGTATGGCGGTTATCGGGTGAGTATTCTTGCTGAATATGATACGATCACGACTCCAATGCAGATTGATATCACAACGGGCGACGCCATTACGCCAAAGGAAGTCCTCTGTTTGTTCAAAATGATTTTTGAGGAAGGCACTTTCGGTATTTGTGCATATAACATTGAAACCGTCTTGGCAGAAAAAGTTGAAACCATTCTGAGAAGAGGCGAGCTGAATACGCGGCCAAGGGATTTCTACGATGTTTATATCTTGGCGAAGACCCAGAATTATGAACATAAGATATTTATAGATGCCCTTAAATCGACGGCCATGCACAGAGACACGACTCATATCTTTACGAACATCAGGAGTCGTCTGGATGAAATCAGTGGAAGCGACACCCTGAGATCGAGATGGAATAAGTACACAAAGGATTATCGGTACGCGGCTGGAATCCCATATGGTGATGTTATGGATACCATCAGGGGACTGGTTCAGACTCTCTGATAAAGTTGATGTATCTGCATGAATACGTATCAGTCGAGTGAAATAAGTAAACTTGTAATCGGATGTTGCCTTCCCGATAGACTACAATTAAGTGCGCTCATTCAAATAACAGAAGGAAAGACATCAGTTTATGCAAATTCGGTGAGTGAAAGTAGTCCGGCAGTGTTTTCGGGATTGATGAACCACGGCGGATTGTATATGATAACACGGAGAAATGATTGCGGGGCTGGGAGCAGCCCCGTTTCGATATGACGGAATAATCAGGAGAAACCGTATGGCAAAAAAGGCAATGGAGCCCAGCTGGCAGCCGGAACTTGTTTTCACCCCTGAGGGGTTTGTTCCGGACATTCCGGAGGTGCCGGAATCCTGGACCGGGGATACCCGGTGGCGGGAGGAATTTGCCACTGACCGGTACCGGGCACTGTACCATCTGGGATTTCTGGACAGGCAGGACTGGTTTAGCGCTTCGGTGGAGTATCTTCACCGGATTTCCTCCCGGCTGATCCTGGATCTTTCCAGACTGCCGGATCTGGAACTGAGCCGGGACAGAATCAGCCTGGAGACGGACCCCGGTGAGACAGAGGCTTTTTTGCAGCAGGTGCCCTTCGTTCTCGGGATGGAATTTGTCGATGCTGCCTGGCTGGATGGAATCCGTCAGCGTCTGCTGGACGTGTTTTGCCGGGAGATCCGGGACTATGAGGGACCGGTTGCCCGGTACTTTCTGGATCATCAGGCGGGGATCAATGTGGCCGGCCGGGTATTTTTTCACCTGGTGGAAAGCAAGGATCCGGATTTTCCGTTTGCCTTTCTGGCCACCTACTCCACCCGTCCGGCCAGGAGCCGCCGGGCGGTACATACCCCTCTCAAACAGGCTCTCAGCGAGTTTGCAGGAGATGATAAAGCCCTGCTTTCCCTTATATCCACGGTGATCCGGGCTTCGGAACACAGCAGCCTGATGGCCGGCCTTATGGAGTCCGGGGAACTGTTTTCTCCTCTGCGGTTCAGTGCCCAGGAGGCATATACCTTCCTGAAGGAACTGCCCCTTTACGAAGAGGCGGGGATCATGTGCCGGGTGCCGGACTGGTGGAAGAGAAACCGGGCCCGGGTGGGACTGAACCTGGTGGTGGGAGAAAAGGAACCGGCCGGGGTAGGCCTTGCGGCCCTGATGGACTTTGTCCCGGAACTGTGTCTGGGAGAGGACACCATTACGGAGGAGGAACTGAGACAGTTTCTAGAGATGGCGGCCGGTCTGGTCCGCTACCGGGGCAACTGGGTGGAGGTGGACCGGGAGAAAATCCAGGCGGTTCTTGATGCGTTCGACCGGGTCAGGCAGCTGGAAGGGTCCGGTGTTCTGACTCTGGGGGATATGCTGCGGATGGAACTGAATCCCGGACAGCAGCTGGGCCTTCCGGAGGAAATGGCGGAGGTGACTGTCACCAATGGCCAGTGGCTGCAGTCGGTCAGGGAGCATCTGAGCCTCCCGGTGGGAGGAGCGCAGCTGGAGCCGGAAGACAGTTTTGCTGCCCGGCTCAGACCTTATCAGGCGGATGGCTTCAACTGGCTGATCCGCATGTGGGAACTGGGGCTGGGAGCCTGCCTGGCTGACGACATGGGTCTAGGGAAAACGGTGCAGGTGCTGGCTTTTCTGGAATCTGTGAGAAAGGCGGGCAAAGGCCCCGTGCTCCTGGTGGTTCCTGCCTCCCTGATCGGAAACTGGCTCAGCGAGACGGCCCGGTTTGCCCCGGCGATGCCGGTGCGGGTGCTGCACCGGAGTGCGGGAACCGCACCGGAGGCGATGGACATAAATGGGGACACCTTCCTTAACATCACCACATACACCATGGTGCCACGGCTGGAACAGCTGCAGAAGGTTCACTGGGAATGTCTGGTTCTGGATGAGGCACAGGCCATCCGGAATGCCGGTACCCGGCAGGCGAAGGCAGTGAAATCCATTCCGGCCTCCTGGCGGATCGCGCTTACCGGAACCCCCATCGAAAACCGCCTGGGGGATCTGTGGTCCCTGTTCGATTTCCTGAACCGGGGTCTGTTGGGAAGTGCCCGGGAGTTCACGGACTTTTCCCGGGGTCTGGGGGAGCAGCCCGGGGGATACCAGCGGCTGCGCCGGATGATTCAGCCCTTCCTTCTGAGGAGACTGAAAACCGACCGGACCATTATTTCGGACCTGCCGGATAAACTGGAGATGAATGCCTATGCGGCCCTCACGAAAAAGCAGGTGGCTCTTTACCGGCAGTTGCTGAAGGATATGGAGAAAAAACTGGAGACGGTGGAGGGTATTGAGCGGCGGGGCCTGGTTTTGTCCTCCATCGTGAAATTTAAACAGATCTGCAACCATCCGGATCAGTATCTGGGCCGGGAGGACTACAGAGAGGATCTCAGTGGCAAGTTTGCCCAGCTGGGAGAAATCTGTGAAACCATCCGGGAGAAGCGGGAACGGGTTCTGGTGTTCACCCAGTTCCGGGAGCTGACCGAACCCCTGGCCGCTTATCTTAAGGGCATTTTCTCCCGGGAGGGTCTGGTCCTCCATGGGGGAACTCCGGTGAAAAAGCGGACGGAAATGGTGCGTCAGTTCAATGGGGAGGAGTACGTTCCCTTCATGGTGCTTTCCCTGAAAGCCGGTGGTGTGGGCTTAAACCTGACCGGAGCCAGTCATGTGATCCACTTCGACCGCTGGTGGAATCCCGCGGTGGAGAACCAGGCCACGGACCGGGCTTACCGGATCGGACAGACCAGAAACGTCATGGTCCATAAATTTGTGACCCGGGGGACAATTGAGGAAAAAATCGATGCCCTGATCGCCGGGAAACAGAAACTGGCCGGAGATATTCTGGAGTCATCCGGCGAGCAGTGGATTACGGAATACAGCAATGAGGAACTGCTGGGGATTCTGGCATTGGAGGGTGACGGGGCATGAGTTATGGAAATCACAGATACGTCTCAGCGGAGGAGAAAAAGCAGAAAGCAGCCAGGTCTCTGGCGAAAATGCAGAAGAAAAATCCGGACCTGCAGCCGGTAATCATTGAGGGCAGAACCATCGCCAGGAACTGGTGGGGAAAGACCTGGAACGTGAACCTGGAAAGTTATGCGGATTACTCCAACCGCATAGGCCGGGGAAAGACCTATGTCCGGGCCAATGCGGTTC
>JAXGWN010000155.1:0-5063 GCA_040773285.1 Bacillota bacterium | reverse complement strand
CACTGCATTCCCAGAATTTTGTGGATATCAACGACGGCCTTCTGACCAACAACCGGCGTCTGGTAACCCATAATATGTGGTTCAATGGCACGGAACTATCCAATAAAGCCAAGCGGGCTCTGGTCAACGAGAAGGTTACCTTTGTCAGCAATTCCCGGGGATATGTGCACCGGATCTACGATGAAGCCACTTTGGACCCGGAACTGTACAGTGATTTTCGGCGGAGGCTGGAAGACTTTCTCACGTCCGAAGTCAGTTATGAGATCCTGGTAAACTTTCTGCGGGAGTTCAACCAGTGGCAGCGCTGCTTCCAGGTGGAACACCAGCGCTTCGGCCGCACCCTGTATCTTCCCATGGAGAAAGTATTCCAGTACGAACATTCCAGCAGTTACCGGGCCGGCACCAACACTGAGGATAAACTGCTGGAAGGCATCGAGGAGGATGAGTTTTACCGCAATCCCATGGAGGGACGCCTGTCACTGAGTACCCTGAAGGATATCTTCGACAGTCACAGTTTTACTCTGGAGACCCTGAAATCAGATCCGGAAACCCTGATCCGCCTTCTGAACCGTCATTGCGAAAAGGCCCAGTCTATCCTGCAGGACCTCTTGCATTTCTGCCAGACCGAACCGCTGCTTCCCTCCATGGAGGAAAAGCGCTTTGTGCCTGTCAGCACGGACCTCACCCTGGACGGCCTGGAAAACCGGGAGGATATAATCCGTTATTTGCGGACCATCCGGAATACCGATGAAACTGCCGGCCTTGCATTCATGGCCTACCGGGAAATTGAAGGCGACTCCTGGTATCCCTTTATGAAAGCGGTTCTGGAAAGAAATCCGGTTTCCCTGGATACGCTGGGCTCCCTTGAGGATGCTGACCTGTACGAGGAGCTTCTGAAAATGTCCAATCAGTCCATCTACAGCGAAAATAGGCTGGCCACACCGGATGAGGTCTGCAATTTTTCCACAGGGGATGGGCTGGAAAAAGCTCTTGTCATGCTGAATGTCCTGAACCACCGGCAGCCGGATCCCGATTTCCATCTGGAAAGCAGAGACGGAAAAGTGACGCTTATACACAACGCTCAGGAGTACAATTTCCACACAGAAAAGGAATGTCTGGTTCCGGAAAACCTTTCCAAAACCCTGCAAAATCTGGGCATCCGGGGCATTCCCGAAAAAAGCAAGTGCTGAAATTGCGAGAATAAGCCAGAAAAACGTAGTCAGAGGGCGAATTCGTTAGATATGGTTTTCTTCTTTCTTTCGTACCCTTTCCAGAATCGGATTCCCGGAGGAATCCTCTGGAGAGGTCGCTTTTCTTCCACAGCCGGTTTGTGGTAGGATTGCAAACGGTGGCCGAACCGGGCTGCCAAATAATCGAAAGGAAAAAGGATTATGAACCGATCGAATGCCATAGACAAACGTGTCTTTCTGCTGATCTCCGTCGTATTTCTGCTGACGGTCCTGTTTTCGGCAACCAATTCGTACGCCAGTAATCCTTCCTCTGATACCGTTGCAGAGTCGGCCCTGGTGCCGGTGCGCAACACCAATATCACATTTATCCCGGAGGAGATACAGGTGGAGGAGCCGGAAAGTCCGGTAAGTGAACCAAGTATGGAACTTTCATACACGGACATGCCTCTTCTTAGCCGTACCTCCGCCACAGAGGAAGAACTGAACCAGGCCCTGGCCGGAACCGGAATGGAGGGTCAGGCCGGTATATATCTGAAAGCCCAGGATGACTATGGAATTAATGCCAGTGCGCTGCTGGCCATCGCCATTCAGGAAAGCGGATGGGGCAGAAGCAGTTTTGCCCGGACCCGCAACAACTATTTCGGATTCCAGGCATACACCGGAAATCCCCAGGCAGCCCGCCGCTTTTCCTCCCCGGAAGAGGGACTGGATACCGTAGCCGCCTTTTTACAGAAGGCCTATCTGGATGAGTCAGGCAAGTATTATCGGGGGGGGACCCTCAGGGATATTAATCCTATCTATTCCTCTGACAAGGACTGGAAGCACTCCGTTGCACTGATCTGGAAGAATCTGGAAAGCGGAGCGTACAAAAAATCAGCATAACACAGAATGAACAGACGAAATGACCCGCCGGACCGGCGGGTCATTTTTCTGTCCGGTTCCGGCGGAACCAGTCTTCCAGTATTTTCCGACACGCATCCTCCCGGATTCCGCCCAGCACCTGTACCTGATGATTGTAACGGGGATCCTGCACCAGATTCATATTGGACTCCACTGCACCGGTTTTCCGGTCTGTCACCCCATACACCAGGCAGCGCACCCGGCCCTGAACGATGGCTCCGGCACACATAGGACATGGCTCCAGAGTCACATAAAGAGTGCATTCATTCAGCCGCCAGCTGCCCAGTCGGGCGGCACCACTCCGGAGAACCAGTATCTCCGCATGAGCGGTGGGGTCCTGGTTCTGTTCCCTGCGGTTGTGATCTGCGGCCAGAAGCCGGTTTCCACAGACCAGAACGGCTCCCACCGGGATCTCACCCTCCAGGGCGGCCAACGCCGCCTCCTCCAGGGCCCGGTCCATCCAGTACCAGTGATCCTTCATTTCCGGCGGATCTCCCTGTCACCGGGAATTACCTGGCCACGCTTCCACAACCGGCCCACAGCCCGCTTGAAAGCGGCTTTGCTCATACCCAGCACTCTGCGGATTTCTTCCGGATCGCTTTTATCCCCCAGGGCCAATAGGCCTCCGGAGCGTTCCAGCTCTTCCAGAATTTTCTGCCCATCTGAATCCAGTTCCTCATGGGCCTGCTTTCTGAGACTCAGTTCCAGTTTTCCATCCTGTCTGACCCGGCTGATTCTGGCTTCCACCTCGGTGCCCACCGGCGGGAGTTCCACAGTATCCTTTCGGGAAATCAGTCCGTGGTAACGGAAATCCACAGCCACCAGAGCTCCCAGATCAGGGTGAACGTCGTACACCCAGCCTTTCACCAGTTCATTCACCACGGCGTCAGGAGCGGTTTCCAGGAGATCATAAATTCTGGCGGTGGCGATCAGGTCCCCTTTGCGGTTCCGGCTCAGAGCAACCAGGACCCGGTCCCCTTTCTTTAATGCTGCTTTCTGTTCCTTTTCCGGCAACAGCAGGTCCTTGCCTGGACCCCAGAACAGAAAGGCTCCCACAGACTGGTTACCGGTCACGGTGAGAACCGCCAGCTTTCCCTGACGGAGCATCGGTTCCTCCAGGGTCCCCAGCAGGGTCCCGTCTTCTGTCCGGTAAACGAAAACCTCCACTTGCTCCCCTGCGGCAGGCTCCGGGCGGTTTTCCACCGGATCCAGCAGTACGGAAGCCCCGGCAGGCTCTCCGGCCACCAGCCGGCCCCTTCCGTCTTTTCCGGTTATTGTTAATGAGTAACTGTATCCCGTTTCCATAAGCCGTTCCCCTTTCCCAACACATCCCTGGTTTAACAAAGATCTTACATATATTATATAGGAAGAAAATGATCCCTGCCTGCTCAGGACTGATCCTGTACCCGGGCTTCCAGTCCCTCCTCCAACAGTTCAGGATGCTCAAGATACCGGTTCAGCAGGTGGAATGACCGGGCAAAATAGAACCCGTCACAGATCCTCTCATCCAGCACATACCCGATCTCACAGCAGCGCCTCTGTTCCACCTGGCCGTCTCTGCCCGGCAGCGGCATCATTTTATCCTTACCCAGCGCCACAAAGATCCCTGTGGTTCCAAAGTCATACAGATGATGATATATATAGTCCAGATTGATGGATTTCAGATAAGTAAAGAACAGGGAGGTATGAAACGGGCTGGCCTCTATGAGGGCAGCCGGCAGCAGATTGCGTCGGTCCAGCCATTTCAGAAGCCCCATAAGGCTCCGTATCAGGACCCTGGGCATTCCCATGATGGCTCCGGCAACCCGGTCGGTGCTATTGGAAGCATCCGTCCTCAGATTCTCATTCAGTACTGACTCCACCTTCTCCGCCACCTGAAAAAGGGTCTCCGTTCCTTCGAAGCAGAACTTGACGGTGGTCTCTTCTCCATCATCGCTCAGATCCCTCTTGATGGCCATGGAGATCCAGATTTTAGGACGGGCATAGTAACGGCCATTCATAACAAAACGGTTCAGCTGGGGGCGAAGAGCCAGAAGCCGCACGTACAGGGCGATAAAAAAGTGCAGCATACTGATGGTATGCCCCTCATCCCGCTTCTTTTTCAGATATTCCCGAAGCGGCTCAACCGGCACTGTCTGCCGGGTGAAATTCTGGGCATCGCTGCGGCGTTCCATGATATAAGGCATCATCTGTACGAATGGACTGAGCGTCCGGATCAGCCTGCCATCGGGTCTTTTCAACTGGGTATCCTCCTGTCAAGACTGCTGTGATTAAAATAAGCCCTGCAGATCACTGCAGGGCCTGTATACTGGTGTTCCCGGCGGGAATCGAACCCACGACCTACCGCTTAGGAGGCGGTCGCTCTATCCTTCTGAGCTACGGAAACACGTCCGGCTCAACGCATGGACTATGCAAGTGGTATTATACCATATTTCACGGCCGGGTTATCAGGTTTTCTTCAGCTTTCCTGTGAATCACCAGGGGTTTTGGCCTGCATCAGGTCCTGAAGTTTTTCCGCATTGTAGGAACTGCGCACAAACGGACCGGACGCCACGTGCTTAAAGCCAAGATCATAGGCTGCCCGCTCATAATCGTGAAAAATCGTGGGGTGAACATATTCCGCCACCGGAAGATGGGCAGATGAGGGTGCCAGATACTGCCCGACCGTCAGAAAATCACAATCCACCTTCCGGAGATCTGCAAACAGGCTGATGACTTCCTCTTCGGTTTCTCCCAGACCCACCATAATACCGGACTTGGTGAATATGCTGGGGTTCATTTCCTTAACAGCCGCCAGCAGATCCAGGGAACGCTGGTAGTCCGCCATGGGTCTTACCCGGGAGTACAGGGATGGCACCGTTTCCACATTGTGATTGATGATCTCGGGCCGGGCATCCACAATGGTTTTCAGGGCGTCCCGGTCCCCCTGCAGATCGGAAATAAGCACTTCTATGGTAGTCCGGGGAGTTCTCT
>JAXGWN010000154.1:0-5099 GCA_040773285.1 Bacillota bacterium | reverse complement strand
CGGCCTGGGAGGGGTCATCGGTACGCACATACCCTTCCCGCTCGATCAGGCCCCCCAGGATCTCCGCATCGTGTTCGTTCATCTGGCAGCCCCAGATTTCTATGTGGTAAAGCAAACTGTCACGTCCTTTCCCTTATCCTGAATATTATATCCCAACTGCCGCTTTCCCCACAAATGAAACGGCTGAAACACCTGTTTCAGCCGGCAGTCTATTTTCTGTAGTTGGGGGATTCCTTGGTGATATCCACATCGTGGGGATGACTCTCGATGAGGCCCGCATTGGAAATCTTTATGAAGCGGCCGTCCCGCTGCAGGGTTCCGATGTCCTTAGTGCCACAGTAGCCCATCCCGGCCCGGAGACCTCCCACCAGCTGATACAGGGTATCGGAAACGGGACCTTTGTAGGCCACCCTGCCCTCGATTCCCTCCGGCACCAGTTTCTTGGCATCGTTCTGGAAGTAGCGGTCCTTGCTGCCCTGTTTCATGGCGGCAATGGAGCCCATTCCCCGGTAGGCCTTGAAGGTTCTTCCCTGGTATACTTCCACGTCGCCCGGGCTTTCCTCGGTGCCGGCCAGAAGACTCCCCAGCATCACGGTGGCGGCTCCCGCCGCCAGGGCCTTCACGATGTCCCCGGAATACTTGATGCCCCCGTCGGCAATGATGGGCACATTGTGCCGGGCCGCCTCCAGGGCGCAGTCATAGATGGCAGTGATCTGGGGAACCCCGATTCCGGCCACCACCCGGGTGGTGCAGATGGACCCCGGCCCGATGCCCACCTTCACCGCATCGGCTCCGGCCTCAATCAGGGCCCGGGTTCCTTCGGCTGTGGCCACGTTCCCTGCAATCAGGCTGAGATCCGGCCAGCGGCTTTTCAGCTGGCCCACCAGTTCCAGCACCCCACGGGAATGGCCATGGGCACTGTCCAGGACGATCACATCGATGGCCTGGGAAACCATGGCTTCCACCCGCTCCATGGTGTCCTCTCCGATTCCCACGGCAGCCCCCACCCGGAGACGTCCCCGGGAGTCCTTGGCTGCATAGGGATACTTGATGGCCTTTTCAATATCCTTGGTGGTGATAAGTCCCTTCAGGATATAGTTCTCATCCACCAGGGGCAGTTTCTCGATTTTATGCTTTTCCAGAATATTCTGGGCCTCGATCAGGTCGGTTCCCTCCGGGGCGGTAATCAGGCCGGAGGAAGTCATGACATCCTTCACCAGAGTGGTCATGTCCCGGACAAACCGCATATCCCGGTTGGTGAGAATCCCCACCAGTTTTCCGTCCGGAAGCACCACCGGCACCCCGGAGATCCGGAATTTGCTCATCAGGAATTCCGCCTCGGATACCTCAGCCTCCGGCCCCACAAAAATCGGATGGGTGATGACGCCGTTTTCCGAACGCTTCACGATGTCCACTTCGGTGGCCTGCTGTTCAATGGTCATATTCTTGTGGATGATCCCGATGCCCCCCTCCCGGGCCATGGCAATGGCCATCCTGGATTCGGTCACCGTGTCCATTCCCGCACTGATCAGGGGAATGTTCAGCCCGATGTTCCGGGTCAGCACCGTGGATACGTCCACATCCCTGGGCAGAACCTCTGAATGTGCCGGAATCAGCAGCACATCGTCAAAGGTCAGCCCCTCTTTGGCAAATTTGTCTTCTGTCACCTGGACCCCTCCTCGTCAAACCGGTAATTTCTATTGATTATAACAGGTCAGCCGGGAATCCGAAAGGAAAAACCCTAGCCGGTGGAGCCGAAGCCCCCGGTCCGGGACTCCTCTGCCGGATGGTCGTTTCCGGTGGTGAGATAGCGGACAAACATTCCCTGGGCCACCGCTTTTCCGGCCGGAAGAAAAAAGGGCTTCTCCCCTTCGTTTCTCAGGGCCAGGAGTATGTGACCCCCGTTTCCCGGATTGTCCGCATAATCGGCATCGATCCAGCCCTGGGTGTTGAGAAGCCTAAGCCCGTAGCGGAATCCGTGGCCCGAGCGGGTATTGATCAGGAGGACCTCATCGTCTTCCATGCGGACCAGAAGGCCGGTGGGAACCACCACCGACTCCCCCGGGGAAAGCTGGAGATCAAAGGGAGTCAGCAGGTCGTAGCCGGCCGAGCGGGCAGTGGCCCGCCGGGGCATAAGCAGGGACTCCCAGGCGCTGGCCGCCTCCTGGCTTCCGGCCAGGTGGGCGCTGTCCCGGACAAACTGTTCCAGTCGGATTTTCTGAAACTCCCTCACTGCGCTCCCCCCAGTTCCTTCCAGAGACTGAGATACTCCCCGTCTTCCCCCCGGGGTCCGATAAAGGTGAGGCAGTAGTCCTCCAGCCGCAGAAAGTCCCGGGCAAACCGGTTCATTTCCGGCAGGGTGATCACTCCCAGTTCCCGGATCATTTCCTCCTCGTCGATCACCCGGTCATAACTGATCAGGTTTCCTCCCAGCTTTTTCATTTTGGAGGACACCGTCTCACTGCTCATCAGCAGCTGGGCCCGGATCTGGCTCTGGTTTCTTTCCATCTCTTCTGCACCAAAGCCGTTTTCCCGGATATCCTGAAAGATTCCGGCGGTGAGCCGCAGCACCTCCCCGAAACTGACCAGGGAGGTCCCTCCATAGGCGGTGAAGGTGCCTCCGCCGGTAAAGGTGGAATGATACGAGTAGGTGGAATACACCAGGCCCCGTTTTTCCCGGATCTCCTGGAACATCCGGGAGGAGGCGCTGCCCCCCACCATGTTATTAAGAAGCACCAGCCGGTAATAGTCCGGATCCGATCGGTCAAAGCCTCCCCGGCCCAGACAGAAATTGATCTGTTCCGTCTTCTTGGGAAAGAAGTGAAATCCCGGTCCCGGGGCCGGCACGGTGTCTGTGCCTCCACCGATTCCGGCCGGCAGGTCTCCCAGAAACTCTTCCACCAGGGGAAAAACCTCCTCCGGCTCTACGTTTCCGGCCACGGAGACCACCAGATTTCCTGCAGTGTAATGTTTTTCAATGAAGTTCAGTATGTCCTGACGGGTGAGGGCCCCAATGGATCTCTCTGTCCCCAGGATGCTGCGGCCCAGGGGATGATCCCGGTAGAGGCCGGCCAGCTGCAGATCGTGGACCAGTTCGTCCGGAGTGTCCTCGTACATGTTGATCTCTTCCAGCACCACGTTCTTTTCCTTCAGGATATCTTCAGGGTCAAACAGGGAGTTTCTCAGCATGTCGGTAAGAATCTCCAGGACAAACCCGAAATCCTCGGCCAGGGCCTTCACATAGTAGCAGGTATGCTCCCGGCTGGTGAAGGCGTTCAGATGGCCTCCCCGCTCCTCCACCTGTTCCACGATATCCCGGGCGGAGCGGTTCTTGGTTCCCTTGAACAGCATGTGCTCAATAAAGTGGGCCACGCCATTGTTCTGGTCCGACTCGGACCGGCTGCCGGCTCCCACCCAGAATCCCAAAGATACGGAATTCACATAGGAGACGGATTCCACCGCCACCCGGATGCCATTGTTCAGTGTGCGTATTTCTCTCATCAGTCGTCACCATACAGGAGGAAACCGTTCAGTAGTTCCTCCAGATCCTGTATCAGTTTTTCTTTATTGACCGGTCCATGATCCGCCAGACAGGTGAGAAACTCCCCGTGATCCCGGCCGGCCCGGTATTCCGGCTCCCGGCTGGGATGCCCCAGATAACGGCCGATCAGGCGAAGGTCCGGATCCACCAGAAGACTGCCCTGGTAGACCACCGCCTGGCGGCTCTGGGACAGGCTGCTGCCCAGGATTTTCCGGTTTCCGATGCAGATATCCCCCATACCGTTCTGGATGACCCCGGGGATCTTCTGGCGGCTGACCGCCTGTCCGATCCGGTCGGCCACCCGGCGGATCACCCCGGGAAGATCCGGAGACCGGGCATCTTTTTGCCAGCCGGCGGTGATCACCAGGACACCGGGATACAAAAGTACGGCACCGCCACCCCCCTGACGGCGGTACACGGTAAGCCCGTCCGCCAGGACTGCCTCCATATTGAGATCCGGATCCTCATGGGTGGTCTTTCCCAGCACGGGGTTCACACCCTCCCACTCATACACCTGGATCAGTGTCCGGTTTTTGTCATCCTGAAAATATTCCCGGGCCTTGCGGTCTCCGGGAAACAGTTCAAACTTGGTAAATCCCATATTCTGTCCGGTCCTTTCAAAGATTCAATTCATTATAGCCAAGCGCCGGCTCCGGGGCAACCGGACCTTTCCTCTCCCGGTCCCCGGTGGTAGAATAAACCGGAAAGGAGGTGGCAGCATGCCCATCGTGGAAGTGAACATCCGGGAGCAGTCCTATGAGACCCGGAAAAAGATAGCCGACCGCATCACCACGGTTCTGGAGGAGGAGGCCGGTGCCCCCAGGCACTCCATTACAGTGTATTTCAACACCCTGAATCCCGACTATGTGGCCAGCGGAGGGGAAATGGTCTCCGAAATCCTCAAAAAGAACTCCTGATTCCCGGAGACTCCTTGCGTGAATCCTGTCCTGCAGGTAAAATGTAATTTAGCACGCAAAGGAGGCTCCCATGAACACAAAAGATCTTATGCTGGGTGCCATGCTGACGGCACTCTCCCTGCTGATACCCATTGCCTTCGGAGGATTTCTGAGGGTCTACATACCGCCCTTCAGCGCCACCCTGGCGTCCCATCTGCCCCTGATGCTGGCCATGACGGTCAGTCCACTGGTGGCAGCTATGGTGGGGTTCGGTTCCGCCCTGGGCTTTTTCATGACCCTGGGTCCCGTGATCGGGGCCAGGGCTCTGGTGCATATTCCGGTGGGATTTATCGGAGGAAAAGTCTATGGAAAAAGCGGCTCCCTGGGCCGCGCACTCCTGGTCACGGCTCCCCTGCACGCTCTGGGAGAAGCCCTGATCGTGATCCCCTTCGGATTCGATCTGTACACCGCCTTCGTGGTGGTGGGCATCGGAACCCTTCTGCACCACGGGGCCGACAGCCTGATTACCCTGTTTGCCCACCGCAACATCCGTTTTTTTGCCGGCCGGCAGAAATCCCGGCCCCAGGCTTAGCCAGAAGCACCCGCCGGGTGCTTTTTTGCTGTCCCTTTTTTTACCACCCATACCGGAGGATCCTATCATG
>JAXGWN010000153.1:0-5107 GCA_040773285.1 Bacillota bacterium | reverse complement strand
GATGCCGGCGATGAGGACGGTCTGGCTCAGGCTGATTCCGTGATCGTGGCCGTAACTGTGGATGACAGCGGTGTGATCACCAACTGCGCCATCGACTCCGCGCAGACCAAGATTGCATTTTCTGCAGACGGAAAAATTGTGACTCCCCTGGACACTGTATTTGTGGCCAAACAGGAAATGGGTACCGATTACGGTATGGGCAAAGCTTCCTCTCTGGGGAAAGAGTGGAACGAGCAGGCCAACGATCTGGCTGCCTATGTGATCGGCAAGACTGTGGATGAGGTAAAAGGCATCGCTGTTACCGAAGAAGGCGTTCCCACGGATGCGGAACTGGCTTCTGCTGTAACCATCAAGATCAATGATTATGTTGCCGGAATTGAGAAAGCCGCTGCCAACGCCCAGAGCCTGGGTGCCGACGCTGCTGATAAACTGGGCATCGGTGTGGTGACCACCATCGACAAGTCAAAGGATGCCGGTGAGGAAGACGGCCTGGCCCAGGCCTACAGCAACTACGCTGTGGTAACCTTTGACGGAGCCGGTGCCATCACCAGCTGTATCATCGATGCTTCCCAGGCCAACATCACTTTCAGTGCGGACGGAAAACTGACGGCTGATCTGGCTGTGGCTCCCCAGACCAAAAACGAACTGGGCGATGCCTATGGCATGAAAAAAGCTTCTGCCATCGGCAAAGAATGGTACGAGCAGGCCGATGCTTTCGCCAAATATGTTACCGGGAAAACCGTGGCCGAAGTTAACGGAATTGCCCTGAACGAGGAAGGCGTTGCTGCCGATGCTGAACTGGCTTCTTCGGTTTCTGTCCACATCGGACCTTTCATGGAGATTATTGAAAAGGCCTTCAACGCAGCAAAATAGTCGTGATATAATGAGATAAAACCAATGAGAGGTAGGGGATCCTACCTCTCATTTATTGGAGAGAGTTCTATGAAGAAAATCTTTTCGGCGGTTCTGGTGGTGCTGCTGACCGGTCTTATACTGTCCGGCTGCAGCAGGCCGGCTACCCGGTATTCCGCCCAGTTTCTGAACCTGTTTGACACCCTGACCCAGATCATCGCCTATATGGACAGCAAAGAGGAGTTTTCCGGATACGCCACGCTGATTCATGATGAGATGGAGGTGTATCATCAGCTGTATGATATCTACAATGACTATCCGGGCATCAGCAATCTGAAGACCATCAATGACAACGCCGGCATCCGCCCGGTGAAGGTGGACCGGAAGATCATCGATCTCCTTCTCTTCGCCCGCCAGGCCTATGAGGAAACAGACGGCCAGGTGAACGTGGCCCTGGGACCTGTGTTGGAGATCTGGCACCAGTACCGGGAGGAAGGAATCCAGGATCCGAAACGTGCCAGTCTGCCACCGCTGGAGATGCTCAGGGAAGCTGCGGAGCACACGGATATCCGGAAAATAATCATAGATGAAGGGGCCTCCACCGTATTCCTGGAGGAACCGGAAATGCGGCTGGATGTGGGGGCCATCGCCAAGGGATACGCCGTGGAACGGGTGGCACGCACAGCCATGGAAGCCGGCTTTACTTCAGGCCTTATAAGCGGAGGGGGAAACGTGCGGATCATCGGATCGAAGAATGAACAGGGGGAAAAGTGGAATCTTGGAGTTCAGAATCCTGATGCCGGCCGGGGAGAGGACAATCTTTACGTGGTTTATCTGACCGACAGTTCCCTGGTGACCAGCGGAAACTATGAGCGGTATTATACGGTGAACGGAAAACAGTACCACCATATCATCAATCCGGAGACCCTGTTTCCCTCGGAGTACTATGAGGCCCTGACGGTGATCCATCCGGATTCCGGAATGGCCGATGTGCTTTCCACTGCGCTCTACAACGTTCCCCTGGAGGAGGGGCTGGCCGTGGTGGAGGCCCTGGAGGATACGGAGGCACTGTGGATCATGGCGGACGGAAGCCACCGGTATTCCTCCGGATTCCAGGATCTGCTGACCCCCTGAGACAATGAAAAATCATTGACACACCATTGCTGAAAGACTATTATGTATGTATGAATTTTAAATTGTTTAACAGCAGTGACCGGAAACCAGTAACGGAACCATTAAACCTCCCAGAGAGCCTTCGGTGGTGGAAGAAGGCAGGATATAGGGCCCGCGAATTCATTCCGGTAGCTGCGCACTGAACGGCCGTCGGCCCAGTAGGATGCGCCGGGTCCGCCCGTTATTGTGGAGAAGCGATGATGGTCGCTTGCTGAGGTTGGAAACAACGAAGACAAGGTGGTACCGCAAATGTGAATTTGCCCATGTCATTGGACATGGGCTTTTTTTTGTACCTGCCCCAGGCAGAACAACAATCAGGAGGTAAGGAAAGTGAAAAAATATCTGAAGGTACTGACAATTCTGATGGCTATGATGCTGCTGATTGCCGGCTGTGCCCAGTCCGGTGAGGCTCCGGCAGGGGAAACCCCTTCCGGCGGGGATGCCCCCGCAGGAGAAGCTCCCGCGGAAAACTTTGATATTGGGATTATCCAATACGTGGACCACGTTGCCCTGGATGCCTCCAGGGACGGTTTCATTGACGCACTGGCTGACAACGGCTACGTGGATGGGGAGAACATCACCATTGACCTGCAGAATGCCCAGGCGGATCAGAGCAATCTGTCCACCATCAGTGACCGGTTTATCAGCAACAACATGGACCTGATTCTGGCCATTGCCACTCCGGCTGCCCAGGCCATTGCCGGAAAGACCACAGAGATTCCCATTCTGGGAACCGCCATCACGGATTACGAGTCTGCCCGTCTGGTGGATACTGCTGCCGCTCCCGGAGGGAATGTAACCGGAACAACGGATATGAACCCCATCAAAGAACAGATTGAACTGCTGGTAAAGCTGGCGCCTGAGGCCAAAACCGTTGGCGTTCTTTATACCTCCAGCGAGGACAATTCGATTCTGCAGGCTGCCATCGCCCGGGAGGCCATTGAGGCCATGGGTCTTGAATATGTGGAAGTGACGGTAACCAACTCCAATGACGTTCAGCAGGCAACCCAGTCCATTGTGGAACAGTGCGATGCCATTTACATTCCCACGGACAACGTGTTTGCCTCGGCCATGCCGGTGGTACACGGTGTGACCTCCCAGTCCAAGACCCCGGTCATCTGCGGTGAATCCGGGATGGTACAAAGCGGCGGACTGGCCACCCTGGGGATCAATTACTATGACCTGGGATACCAGACCGGCCTCATGGCTGTGAAAGTCCTGAAGGGGGAGGCTGAGCCTGCCTCCATGCCGGTGGAATCCGCCACAGGATTTGATTTTGCCATCAACGGAGCCATCGCTGAGGAGATCGGGGTTGCCATTCCTGATGATCTGAAAGAATACGTATTTTAGACAATTGCGCAGACAGCTGTAGTGGCAGTTCAATAGAAACGGAGAAGGACCATGTTACAGATTTTGTCAGGGGCGGTCTCCCTGGGCCTGTTGTGGGCTGTGATGACCATCGGGGTGTATATCACCTACCGGATTCTGGATATTGCGGACCTTTCGGTGGAGGGCTCCATTGCCATGGGAGCCGCCATCGGAGCCCAGAGCATAGTGAACGGCATGAACCCGTTTGCCGCTACTGCCCTGGCCTTTCTGGGAGGTATGTCCGCCGGGCTGGTAACCGGAATTCTCCATACCCGGCTGAAAATTCCTGCACTTCTGTCCGGCATTCTCACCATGATTGCCCTGTATTCCGTCAATCTGCGGATCATGGGAAAGGCAAACCTTTCCCTTCTGCGGATGGAGACAGTCTATTCCGGATTTGAAACGCTGGGAATGGCCAAGAGCCAGGCGGTCATGCTGCTGGGTTTCATTTGTGTAATGGGTCTGGTGGGAATATTGTACTGGTTTTTCGGAACTGAGATCGGCTGTGCCATCCGGGCCACCGGGAACAATCCCCAGATGGCCAGAGCCCAGGGAATCAATACGGACAATATGATTATACTGGGCCTGGTGATCAGCAACGGCATGGTGGCCATGAGCGGAGCCCTGATTGCCCAGAGCCAGAGTTTTGCTGACGTACAGATGGGAATCGGATCCATTGTGATTGGCCTGGCATCCGTAATCATCGGGGAAGTTCTGTTCGGGAAACGGAACTTCTTTAACCGGCTCCTTTCCCTGGTGATGGGGGCCATCACCTACCGGGTAATCATTGCCCTGGTACTGCGGATGGGTATGCCGGCCAACGATCTGAAACTGTTTACGGCACTCACCGTGGCAGTTGCCCTGTCTCTGCCGGTTATGCGTTCCTATCTGGGACCCCTGAAAAAATCCGTAAAGGGGGGGATGTAAGTGCTGGATATAAGAGATCTGCACAAGAAATTCAACCCGGGAACGGTGAATGAAAAGGTGGCTCTCCGGGGTGTCAATCTTACCCTGGAGGAGGGGGATTTCGTTACACTGATCGGCGGAAACGGAGCCGGAAAGTCCACGCTTCTGAATTGTGTGGCCGGTGTTCATAGTGCCGACCAGGGAGCCATATTCATTGACGGGAAGGATGTAACCCGGCTGTCGGAACACCGCCGGGCCGGTCTGATCGGGCGGGTGTTCCAGGACCCCATGATGGGAACCGCCTCCATTATGGGAATCGAGGAGAACCTGGCCCTGGCCTACCGTCGGGGACAGATCCGGGGTCTCCGCTGGGGAATCAGTCAGAATGAGAGGAAGATATACCGGGATCTGCTCAGTTCTCTGGGGCTTGGTCTGGAGGACCGTCTCAGCAACAAGGTGGGTCTTTTGTCCGGCGGACAGAGACAGGCCCTGACCCTGCTGATGGCGACGCTGATCCGGCCCAGAATCCTTTTGCTGGATGAGCATACGGCAGCCCTGGATCCAAAAACCGCCGACAAGGTGCTGGAACTCAGTGACCAGTTTATTGAAGAGGGAAAACTGACCACCCTGATGGTCACCCACAACATGCGTCATGCCATTAAGCATGGCAACCGGCTCATCATGATGCACGACGGTCAGATCATCCTGGATATCCGGGGTGAGGAGAAACAGAAACTGACGGTGGAGGATCTGATGAAACGGTTCGGCAAGGCCAGCGGTGAGGACTTTGCCAACGACCGTGCCCTTC
>JAXGWN010000152.1:0-5135 GCA_040773285.1 Bacillota bacterium | reverse complement strand
TGGAGGGAGTCTGCGGCAGATGCCGGGAATCTGAATAGTTAGGCAGGAATTATGACAGAAACAGGGAATTATATAGTGCGGAGACCCCGGTCTTCAGTTTATTTCCAGGGAGGAAACAGAATGAGAGTCCACCGGAATGCCCTGTTTCTGATGTCTGCTCTTGCTGTATTGCTGACTGTCCCCGGCTGTGGCGGCGGGGGCGGTTCAGGTGGAGCCGGGGGAGACTACGTGTGGACCCTGGTGGAAGTGGTGGATCATGTGCCGGAGGATTATTCCTCCCAGGAGGAAGGCTCTGAATTTGATTATACTTTCCGGCATGCCAGGGACAATTACCAGGCCCGCTGGATTTACACCGGTGAGCCCAAGGCAATTGACGAAATCGTGACCGGAGAATTCTGGGCAGTGGAGTGCAGTTTTTCCCAGCCTCCGGAGACCCTGGTTCCCGGAGAGACCCTCAGTCAGGAGGTAACGATCCGGGAAACCGAGAGCAACCTGTCCGGCTGGGCAGGCACGGCCCTGGCCAATGCAAAGTTTACCTGTGGCGAAGAAATAAATTTCACCGCCAGCAGTTCAGAGGATCTGAGCCTCACCACCGGTGATGGGAACAATGTGCTGGAGGTCAATACGTTAAGCGGCGTTCACAGTCTGGAAGGGACACTGTCTGCTGTGGTGCCGGATGGATCTCCCGGAGACCGGATTCAGTTGCGCAATGTCCTGGTCCTGAAATCTTTTGCCCAGGGGAACACCTACGTGTACGAGATGAAACGGCCGTAGGGACATGGAAGAACCGGCGGGTGGAGACCATTGGGTTTCCCCCGCTTTTTGTCTGCCCGGCCGGTTTTTTCTAACAATCCTGTGGCAATAGGGTTATAATGTAGAGTAGGTTGCCAAGGAAATTCAGGAAAGAGGATGGGCTATGCAGTGGTACGAGACCGTTTACTCCCGGCCGGTGGATCCCCCGGGGGTATCCCCGCAGGACATTCTGGCGGATGTGGACTATATCGGCGGGATTCTGGAATGGAACAAGAACAGAAAGATTCTCGACGTGGGGTGCGGCACCGGACGCCATGTGACGGAACTGGCTGCCCGGGGATTTGACGTCACCGGAATTGATCTTTCTGAATCCATGCTGAAACAGGCTAAAACAGGGGCCAAGCAGGCAGCTGTGGTGGCCCGGTTTTTGAAAAAGGATGCCCGGTATTTCCAGATGAAGAACAGCTTCGATCTGGTACTGATGCTGTATGGGGGCGCCTTTGGTCTGATGGAAGCCGATGAGATGAACGCCCGGATTCTCAGGAATGCCTATAATGCGCTGAAGCCCGGAGGCATTCTCCTGATGACCGTATCCAATGCCCTGGAGCCCATGGTTTCCGGTTCGGGATGGCCCCGGTGGCTGTCGCCGGGAGAAACCATACCAGGGGAGGTATCCTTCGATCCCATTACTTTCCGCAGAACGGCGGTGGCCGGAGAGCCGGACTCCCCGACGGAACCGGTGCAGCGGCTGTCTGAGCGGTGCTATGCTCCGGCCGAGATACTGGGTCTGCTGCGGGGCACCGGATTCAAGGGCGCGGAGATATCCGGAGTATATCCGGGACAGCTGGCATCCGCCAGGCCCCTGGAACCCCGGGATTCCCTGATGATGATTCTGGCCAGACGATAGTGCGTGTAATTATGAAAGGAGCTGGTGATAATGGACCCATGCCCGGACCGAAGTATCTGGATAAGCAATAAGGGAGAAGCCATTTTCACCGGACAGGTGATCTCTTCTTCCTGACGGATTGGGAGGTGACCTATGAATGAACGTATTATAGAGCTGCTGGAGAAGAAACAGTATGGGATTCTGCGACGGGAGATGGAGGACTACAATGCCGTCGACCTGGCGGAAATCATCGATGAACTGGATGAGACCAACGCAGTGATCGTATTCCGGCTGCTCCATAAGGACCAGGCGGCCGATGTTTTCAGTTATCTGTCCGCCCAGCAGCGGAAAAATATTGTGGATGTAATGAGTGAGACCCGGCTGCAGGGGATCATAGAGGAAATGTTTTTCGATGATCTGATTGATTTCCTGGAAGAGATGCCGGCCAGTGTGGTAAAGCGGCTGGTGAAGACCTCCTCCGAGGAGGAGCGGCGGCTGATCAATCAGTTTCTGAATTATCCGGAGCGTTCGGCTGGCAGCATTATGACCATCGAGCATGTCAGTCTGAACCGGGAAATGAACGTGGACCAGGCTCTGGCCCATATCCGCAGGACCGGTCCGGACAAGGAGACCATATACACCTGTTACGTGCTGGACGATCACCGGAAACTGGAGGGAATTGTGAGCCTCCGGCGTCTGGTGCTGGCAGAGTCAGCAGAAAAAATATCCGACCTGATGGATGAGATTTTTGTATCGGTCACCACCCTGACAGATCAGGAGGAAGTGGCCCAGCTGGTGAGAAAATACGACCTGATCAGTATTCCGGTGGTGGATCTGGAGAACCGTCTGGTGGGAATCATCACTGTTGATGACATCATGGACGTGGTGGAACAGGAAAGCACGGAAGACTTCCAGAGGATGGCTGCCATGGTCCCGGACAATGAGGAATACATGTTCAGCAGTCCGGTGTCCCTGGCCAGAAAAAGAATTCCCTGGCTGCTGATCCTGATGATTTCAGCCACATTTACGGCCACCATCATTGGACATTTTGAGGGCATTCTCAGCACCATGGTGATCCTGACTGCTTCCATTCCCATGCTGATGAACACAGCGGGAAATGCCGGATCCCAGTCCTCCACCCTGATCATCCGGGGACTGGCCACCGGAGAAATCGAAACAGGAGACTACCTGAAGGTGTTCTGGAAGGAATTCCGGATCAGCCTGATGGTGGGTTCCATTCTGGCCACCGTGAACTTTATACGGATGCTGCTGTTCGGAAATCCCACCCTGGTTTCCCTGACAGTATCCCTGACCCTGATCCTTACTGTAATGCTGGCCGAGGTGATTGGAGGCGGACTCCCTCTTCTGGCCAAGCGGATGAAACTGGATCCGGCCATTATGGCAGGGCCTGTGATCACCACCATTGTGGACGGGATTTCCCTGATGGTTTATTTCAGCATTGCAGTCCGACTTATGGGACTTTAAATGGAACGCCCGGGCAACCCGCCCGGGCGATTTTTTATCCGGTGTACTGCTGGTCCTCATTGTACAGGGACCGGCTTCCCAGTGTCAGAGCCAGAAACACAGTCAGACAGACTGAGGCAGTGATGGCCATCATGATGGTGATCTGGTACACAATGGCGGTTACGGGAACCGTGCCGGACAGAATCTGACCGGTCATCATGCCGGGGAGAAAGACGATTCCCATGCCCAGCATGGAGTTCAGGGTGGGCATCAGGGCAGTTTCCAGAGCCCCATTGATCATGGGTTTCAGGATATCCCGGAAATCGATCCCCAGGTTGGTCAGGGTCTCAATTCTTCCCTTCTGGTCCTTCAGCGTTTCCAGAAAGGACCGGATCCCCAGAGTGATGCCGGTCATGGCATTTCCGATGATCATACCGGCCAGGGGAATGGTGTACCGTGGGTTGAAGATGTCCTCCCGCACCACCGCCAGCAGGAAGTAAAGGATTACCAGAAGGCCGGAAAATACCATGGAAAAGGTGATGGCCCTGCGGAATCTGCGGTTCAGATCGCTGCGGGTCTTCAGGATCTGCCAGACTGCGAATGTAAGCATCAGGGCCACAAAGGCCGTTGTCAGCAGGGGATGGGGGTTGGTGAACAGATACTGAAGTACGAACCCTACGAGGATCAGCTGAATGGTCATCCGCAGGGAGGCCAGAACAAGAAGTCCGGTTCTCCGGATTTTCTGTTTTTTCATGATCAGCAGGATTACCACAAGAAGGAGATAGGACAGGCCAAAAGATACCGGTGTAATCACGGCAATGCTGTTATCCATTGCTTTTCCTCCTTTTCCCCAGATCCAGAATACGGTCGGCATACTCCCCCGTCAGTTCCAGTTCATGGCTGACCACCACGAGACTCATTCCGGAAGACCTGGCGTACTGACCGATCCCTTCCAGAACTCCCCTGGAATTGGACGGATCCAGGGCGGCTGTGGGTTCATCCAGCAGGAGAACCCGGGGGGAGAAGGACAGGAAAAGTGCCATGTAAAGCCGGTGCTGCTCGCCCCCGGACAGGTGATCCGGCCGGTGATCCGGAGACAGGTCCAGACGACAGATTTCCAGAAAATCCCGGATTGTCCTGTCATCGGGGCAGGCCTGCCCCCGGAGTTCATGGAATTCCCGGAAAGTCTCCCGGATGGTTCCCGGGAACACATAGACGCTCTGGGCCACCAGAGATACTTCCCGGCGCAGAGTAAGGACGGGATAATCCTCCAGGGATCTGTTCCGGTACTGAATGGTTCCTCCCGACGGGTTCATGCTGCGGTTCAGAAGTTTCAGCAGAGTACTTTTTCCGGTGCCGGACTCTCCGGTGATGAAGGTGATGTTTCCGGCAGGGATGGATCCGTCAGGATAATGGATCAGATCAAGAAACTGAAGGTTCTGCCAGGAGAACAGAGTTTCACTGGACGTCGGGTCCGGGTTTATCATCCACGATCTCCTTTCTCATTTCATCCACCTGACGGCGGCACCGTTCCAGCAGGGATACTCCTTCCGCAGTGGCCCGGTAATATTTTCTTACTTTGGAGTTCACAGTTTCCTCCCGTGAAACCAGAAGGCCGTCCGTTTCCATCCGGTGGAGCAGGGGATACAGGGTTCCCGGACCGATCCGGTAGCCGTGGCTTTCCAGTTCCTCCATCATCCGGACTCCATAAACCGGTTCCTTAGACGCATGGTAAAGAATATGGATGTAGATGAATCCGGTGAAGATTTTTTTTATGTATTGTTCCATCTGAACACCTCCTGTATTGAGTATAGCATCACAATATCGAAAATCAATATCGAGATCAGATAATTAATTTTTCCGGCCCAATGCCGATATTCCGGGAGAGGTTCAGTGTGTAAAATGTTTTGTGTAAACTAATATCCCCTTAGAACGTGCATAAGGAGACCAACTCTTGTAAAGTTAAGTTACCCCAACAAAACTCAAACAAGAAGGAGATCTCCTCACATGTCTGATTTTACCACAGAACTCG
>JAXGWN010000151.1:0-5142 GCA_040773285.1 Bacillota bacterium | reverse complement strand
GAAGCACCAGAATCATGGGATCCAGAATTTTCTCCAGAATCCGGCCAGCCAGGGTTTTTTTCTCCCCTTCCTGAAGAAGATTCTTTCCGTACCGCTCCAGTCTCGCCCCGGCCTCCGGGGAACTGAGCCCTGCGGGCCCGGTGTCCAGGTGTTCCAGTACCTGGTTTTCTTCCATCCGGTAGTAATCCATATCCCCACCTCCAGGGTTTATAACAGACCCATATTACAGTTCCAATGTACCACTTACAGGTCCGTTGCGGAATTCCCCAAACTGGATTTTCACCCTCCAAAAAATGAAATTAATACAGAATAATCAGAAATCCTTTGACTTAAATTTCCTCCGGTGATATGATTCACACAAATACAGGAACAAACCGATGACTGAGAAGAGTAGGCATATCTGTATATATCCAGAGAGCTGCAGGTGGTGAGATTGCGGCAATAAAGGATATGCTGAATGGACTCACGAGGGCGGGAGGAAAATCGGCTCAGGCCGGCCAGTAATGCCCGACGGAAACTCCATCCGTTACCAAGGGAGCATATATTGTTGGATATATGGAATGAGGGGGCGCAGTGCGCCAAACCGAGTGGTACCGCAGAAGAGCATCCGGCTTCTGTCTCAGTGAATCTGAGGCAGAAGTTTTTTTATTTTCAGGCCCACGGGCAACGAAAGGAAGGATTACCATGAACAAAAAAATTCCCCACCGCTTCTACCTGACCGAAGATCAGATGCCCACCCAGTGGTATAACCTGCGGGCAGATATGAAAACGCCCATGGACCCCATGCTGAATCCCGGCACCCTGCAGCCGCTGACCACAGAGGAACTGTATCCGGTATTCTGTGAGGAACTGGCCCGTCAGGAAATGGATTCCACCACCAGGTACATTGATATTCCCGGGGAGATTCTGGATTTCTACAAAGTCTACCGTCCCTCTCCCCTGATCCGGGCTTACCATCTGGAAAAGGCTCTGGACACCCCGGCCCGCATATATTACAAATTTGAGGGAAGCAATACCTCCGGGAGCCACAAACTGAATTCCGCCGTGGCCCAGGCCTACTATGCCAAGGCCCAGGGACTTACCAGCCTTACCACAGAAACGGGAGCCGGCCAGTGGGGCACTGCCCTGGCGGAAGCCTGTTCCTATTACGGCCTTCCCCTGACAGTGTTTATGGTGAAGGTGTCCTTCGGGCAGAAACCTTCCCGGAAGATCGTGATGGAGACCTTCGGTGCCGATGTGATCGCCAGCCCCAGTGAAACCACACAGGTGGGACGCAGCATCCTGGAGCAGGATCCGGAAACCGGTGGAAGCCTTGGCTGCGCCATCTCCGAGGCCATTGAGAAGGCGGTCTCCACTCCGGGAGCCCGATACGTCCTGGGTTCTGTACTGAATCAGGTGCTGCTGCACCAGTCCATTGTGGGTCTCGAAGCCAAGACCGCCATGGAGATGCTGGATGAGTATCCCGACATCGTCATCGGCTGCGCCGGGGGCGGATCCAACCTGGGTGGCCTGATGGCCCCCTTCATGCAGGACAAACTGCTGGGCAAAGCCGATCCCAGAATCATCGCGGTGGAACCGGCTTCCTGCCCCTCCCTGACCAGAGGCCGCTATGCTTATGATTTCTGCGATACCGGAAAAGTAACCCCCCTGGCCAGAATGTACACCCTGGGCAGCGGATTCATGCCTTCCCCCAACCATGCCGGCGGTTTAAGATACCATGGAATGGCCCCCATCGTTTCCAAACTGTATCACGACGGATACATGGAGGCTGTGGCTGTTGAGCAGAACAAAGTCTTCGAGGCAGCAACCCTGTTTGCCCGCCAGGAGACCATCCTGCCGGCACCGGAGTCCTCCCATGCCATCCGTGCTGCCATCGATGAGGCCCTGAAATGCAAAGAGTCCGGAGAAGCCAAAACCATTCTGTTCGGTCTTACCGGTACCGGGTACTTCGATATGTCCGCCTACAACGCCTACAACGAA
The DNA here is from genome assembly GCA_040773285.1 of Bacillota bacterium. Taxonomy (GTDB): domain Bacteria; phylum Bacillota; class TC1; order TC1; family UBA5767; genus JAXGWN01. The sequence continues at coordinate 3,162 of JAXGWN010000151.1, read as the reverse complement.
GGGACCATGACCGACCACGTACCCACCGATGAGGAAATTGAGGTGGGACTCAGCCAGCTGCCCCGGATCCCCGGAATCCAGGAATAGGGGGTTTTGTACAACCGTACAAATTTTCCTGGACGGAAACCGTGCATTGCTGTGGATCTGACAGTTGAATCTCCTCCCGGCTATGGTAGAATGATGCTAAGTTCATATGAGATTTACAGGTGCCCCGGAAGGGGAGAATAGGGAAACCGGTGCAAATCCGGTACGGACCCGCCACTGTAATGACCAGTCCCCGCAGATCCACTGGCTTCGGCCGGGAAGGTGCGAAAGGACGCTAACGTCAGAGTCAGGAGACCTGCCTGTAAAGAAAAGTCTTTTCCCGGGGGGAAAAGCAGCGGTGATGAAGGCAAAGTCCCGGCCACAGAATTCTGTGGCCGGGTTTTTATTTATTTTGAAATGGAGGAAATCCCATGAACAGCAAAATCATTGAATCCCTGCACGGCCTGAGCGATATTCTTTCTGCCACTGAGGAGCAGCTGGAGCAGGCACTGAACCTCCTTCTGGAAGAAATCACGGAACCGGATGCCCGGGCTGCCGCCGGTATGCAGAGCCGGCTGGACGCCAAGATTAAACCCGTGCGCAGTCTGGGGGTACTGGAGGATATTGCGGTCCAGATCGCCGGGATCATGGGCACCGACCGGCCGGTAATCCGGGACCGCGCCGTCCTCCTGATGGCCGGAGACCACGGTGTGGTTGCTGAGGGAGTCAGTGCGGCTCCCCAAGAGATTACAGCCCAGATGTTCTACAGTTACCTTTCCGGTGGCGGAGGCATCAATGTTCTGGCCAGCCATGGAAAAGCCCGGGTCATTCCCACTGATGTGGGGATGGTGCCCCCCCTGGATCCCCCCCATCTGATGGAACGGCGGGTAAAAGATGGAACGGACAACATGGCTAAGGGACCAGCCATGAGTCGGACAGATGCCCTGAAGGCCCTGTTTACCGGAGCCCTGGTGGCGGCTGAGGCAGCAGAATCCGGCGTCAATCTGCTGGCCACCGGAGAAGTGGGGATCGGGAATACCACCCCCAGCGCTGCCCTGATCAGTGTGTTCACAGGACACAGCGTGGAGGAGGTCACCGGCCGGGGCACCGGACTGAAGGACGATGCCCTGCTGCACAAGCAGCAGGTGATCCGTTCCGCCATCGAGCTGAACCGGCCGGATCCCTCGGATCCTCTGGATACGCTGTCCAAAGTCGGGGGGCTGGAAATCGCCGCTCTGGCCGGAATGATCCTGGAGGCTTCCTGCCGTCGGATCCCAGTAATTCTCGATGGCATCATTTCAATGGCCGGAGCCCTTACTGCCGCCCGGCTGTGTCCCTCCTGCTCCCATTACCTGATCACCTCCCACAGTTCCGAGGAGAAGGGGCACGAGATCGGTCTCCGGAGCCTGGGACTGAAGCCCCGTCTGGATCTGAACATGAGGCTGGGGGAAGGCACAGGGGCCGCCCTGATGTTCCCCCTGGTGGATGCCGCCCTGAAGGTGGCCGATGAGATGGCTACCTTTGAGGCAGCCGGAGTCACCACAGGAGACTTCTGATTATTTTCAATCCATGATGGGAACAAAGAGACGGGGCCCCGCAGGCCCCGTCTTTAATGCTCTTCTTCATTTTTCTTTCCGCTCCCCGTTCGGTGTTTCCTCACAGCCTCATGCAGGAGATATTCGATCTGACCATTGATGGAGCGGAAGTCATCCTCTGCCCAGGCGGCCAGTTCCTGCCACAGGGCGGGGGACAGACGAAGAAGTATCTGTTTTTTATCCGTTTCTTTCTTCCCGATGGCCAGTCACCTCCTTCGTGGATTCCTGTCAGTTCTAGTAGAGAGAACCGCTGTTCACCACAGGCTGGGCATCCCGGTTCCCGCACAGCACCACCAGCAGATTGCTGACCATGGCGGCTTTCCGTTCCTCGTCCAGGTCCACGATTCCATTTTCACTGAGGGTCTCCAGAGCCATTTCCACCATGCTGACCGCCCCTTCCACGATCATTTTCCGGGCATCGATGATAGCGGATGCCTGCTGCCGCTGCAGCATGGCTGCGGCAATTTCTGGCGCGTATGCCAGGTGGGTGATCCTGGCCTCCAGAATTTCCAGACCGGCCACCTCTACCCGTCCCTGAATCTCTTCCTGCAGCCGTTGGGCCACTTCAAGGCTGCTGCCCCGCAGGGATTTTTCATCACCATCTGCCGACACATCATAGGGATAGAGACGTACGATGTTTCTCAGGGCAGAGTCGCACTGGATGGACAGATAATCCCGGTAATTGTCCACACTGAACACTGCCCTGGTGGTATTGGCCACTTTCCAGATCACCACAATCCCAATTATGATGGGGTTCCCCAGCTGATCGTTCACTTTCTGTTTCTCATTGTTAAGCGTCATAGCCTTCAGGGAGATCCGTTTGTTTACCCGGGGTGCGGTCTGCGCCTTATGTTTCCCCGGAGCTGGTGCCTCATCCGTCTTTTCCACACTGGCCTCTGCAGTGGGATTGAAGGCAGAGACAAAAGGATTCACAAAGAAGATGCCTTCTTTCTTAAGGGTCCCATAGTATTTCCCGAAAAGGGTAAACACATATGCCTCGTTTGGATTCAGAATCTTGATTCCGGCAAACAGGATGGGTCCGATCACACAGACATACAGGATGGCCAATACCACCAGGGGGGCTCCACCTTTCATCTGTACCCCGGCAATGGCCAGCGGCACACAGGCCAGCATCAGAAGAATATTCAGGATCAGGACCACCAGTCCATTGACCGGATGGATCTCCCTTTCCTCCACAACCGGCGGCCGGATTTTCATTTCTCTGTTCATAACAGTTCTCCTTTGATATTATTTTGATATCATCATGATACCGCCTTAGGAAGGTACTGTCAATCCGTCCGGTTTGACTTTATTCAGTTCAGTGCCTATAATATATTTCGGAAAGAACCATCATGGAATAACCATCTGTGACAGGCTTAATATTTTTGACAGGATGTGTATTCATGCAGGAACCTTCTGTTTTTTTATGCCCGGAAATCACCCGGGAACATGCACGCCACCTGATCACCTGGCTTACCGACCGGGAGGTCCGCCGTTTTCTCAGCGACGGGGAAAACACACCAGAGTCCATCCGGCAGGCACT
>JAXGWN010000150.1:0-5156 GCA_040773285.1 Bacillota bacterium | reverse complement strand
TTATTCTAAACTTTTTACCTCCCAAACACAAACCCGGAACGGAACTTCAGGACCGTCGTTTAAATCCTCTCCGCCATATTCCTTCCGCCGCAGGGTCAGGCTTTCTCTGTCTTTCCCGGCAGGACGTGCCTGTGGTCCCGCATTCCCGTCAGGGACTTTCCCTGTCATCCCCCTTTCATCGGTCCGGCTCAAAACCCGTCTTCCCTAAAGACATACTGAAGTCCCTCCCCCGTCAGTCTGTCTTTTCTTCCGGGCATAACCGGCTGTGTGCCTGAAAAAAAGGAGGGGTACGCATCAGCGCACCCCTCCCTGCCAGCTGCCGGAATCTCCGGGCCGGTACAGGTATTACTTTCTGTTGACAATGGCCGCCTGGGCTGCTGCCAGCCGGGCAATGGGCACCCGGAAGGGGGAGCAGGATACGTAGTGCAGTCCCATGCGGTGACAGAAGTCAATGGAGGAAGGATCTCCTCCGTGCTCTCCACAGATCCCCAGTTTAATGTCCGGTCTTCCCTGTCTTCCCTTGACACAGGCCATTTCCACCAGCTGGCCGACACCGGTCTGGTCCAGTCTGGCAAAAGGATCGGACTCATAGATTTTCTTCTTGTAGTAATCGTCCAGGAAGTTCCCGGCATCATCACGGGAGAAGCCGAAGGTCATCTGGGTCAGGTCATTGGTTCCGAAGGAGAAGAACTCCGCTTCCGTGGCAATCTCATCGGCGGTCAGTGCGGCTCTGGGGATCTCGATCATGGTTCCCACCAGATACTTCAGTTCCACTCCTGCCTCGGCGATCACAGCATCCGCGGTGGCCACCACCACGTCCTTCACATATTTCAGTTCCTTTATTTCGCCCACCAGGGGAATCATGATTTCCGGAACCAGATCATAGCCGTGTTTTTTCTTCACGGATATGGCCGCTTCAATAATGGCTCTGGTCTGCATTTCGGCAATTTCCGGATAGGTGACCGCCAGACGGCAGCCCCGGTGACCCATCATGGGATTGAACTCATGGAGATCGGCAATCTTGGCTTTCAGATCTCCCACGGAAACGCCCATATCGTCAGACAGTTTCCGGATTGCTTCCTCTTCCTGGGGCAGGAATTCATGAAGCGGCGGATCCAGCAGACGGACCGTCACAGGTCTTCCTTCCATGGCCTCATAAATGCCTTCAAAGTCTCTCCGCTGAACCGGAAGCAGTCTGTCCAGAGCTGCACGGCGCTCTTCCTCACTGGAGGCCAGAATCATCTTCCTCACCTGGAAGATCCGGTCTTCCTCAAAGAACATGTGCTCGGTCCGGCAAAGGCCGATTCCTTCTGCACCAAAGCTTACGGCGTTGCGGGAATCCTGGGGTGTGTCTGCGTTTGTTCTCACCTTCATGGTCCGGATGGAATCCGCCCAGCCCATCAGGCGGGCAAAGTCTCCGGAAATCTCGGGATCCACGGTGGGGATGTCCTCACCGTACACGTTCCCGGTGGAGCCATCCAGGGAAATATAATCCCCTTCGTTGTAACGGACACCGCCAACGGTGAAGAAACCTTCTTCCTCATTGATCTTCAGTTCCCCACATCCGGCTACACAGCAGGTTCCCATACCCCGGGCCACAACAGCAGCGTGGGAGGTCATTCCGCCCCGGACGGTCAGGATGCCCTTGGCGGCAGCCATTCCCTCAATATCCTCGGGGGATGTCTCCAGACGGACCAGGATTACCCGTTCTCCCCGCTCCTTGGCCGCTTTGGCGTCCTCAGCGGTGAAGTAAACCTTTCCGGCAGCGGCTCCGGGTGAGGCAGGCAGGCCCTTGGCAATCACTTTAGCAGCGGCCAGGGCCTTCTGATCAAAGTTGGGGTGAAGGATAGCATCCAGCTGCTTGGGATCCACCTTCATCACGGCTTCCTCTTCCGTCAGCATCCCTTCGTCCACCAGATCCACGGCAATCTTCAGGGCTGCCGCAACGGTCCGCTTACCGTTTCTGGTCTGGAGGAAGTAAAGTTTCCCATTTTCAATGGTGAACTCCATGTCCTGCATGTCGCGATAGTGATTTTCCAGTTTGTTGGCGATTTCCATAAATTCCCGGTAAATCTCCGGCATATCCTGTTCCAGGGTGGAAATGGGATTCGGGGTCCGGATTCCGGCCACAACGTCCTCACCCTGGGCATTGATCAGGTATTCCCCGTAAATTTTGTTCTCGCCAGTGGCAGGATTCCGGGTAAAGGCAACACCGGTTCCGGAGGTATCGCCCATATTTCCAAATACCATGGCCTGTACGTTTACAGCAGTACCCCAGCTGGAGGGAATGTCGTGCATTCTTCTGTAAACAACTGCTCTGGGGTTCTCCCAGGAGCGGAATACGGCCGTGATGGACTCCATCAGCTGTACTCTGGGATCCTGAGGGAAATCCTCTCCCAGGGTTTCCTTATAGATCTCTTTGAATTTTCCGGCAATCTCCTTCAGGTCCTCGGCTGTCAGGTCGGTGTCATACTCCAGCCCCTTGGCTTCCTTGATTCCATCCAGAACCCGCTCGAAGTGGGACTTGGGAATATCTTTTACCACGTCGGAAAACATCTGGATAAAGCGTCTGTATGAGTCATAGGCAAACCGGGCATTTCCGGTGGCCTTGGCCAGTCCTTCCACCGAAACATCGGTAAGCCCCAGATTCAGGACGGTATCCATCATACCGGGCATGGAGGCCCGGGATCCGGAGCGTACGGAAACCAGAAGCGGCTGACTCTCGTCGCCGAAACTCTTTCCGCTCAGTTCCTCCAGTCTGGCCAGAGATTCTCCGATCTGACGGACAATGTCCTCATTCATTTTCTTTCCCTGGGCATAGTAATCATTGCAGGCCTCAGTGGTCACCGTAAATCCCTGGGGAATGGGCAGGCCCAGTCTGGTCATTTCCGCCAGATTCGCACCCTTTCCTCCCAGCAGATTCCGCATGGATCCGTCGGCCTCGCTGAACATGTAGACAAATTTGTTTGCCATTTCGTCTTCCTCCCTGTTTTTTCCGGTTTCCCGGTTATTTCCGTAAGAATACCTATAGTAGTATACCACAGCGCCCGATTTTTGGACAATACGATTCAGAGTCTGCCGCTCAGGAATCACTCCGGGAGACAATCCTGGACAGATCTGCCACCGGGCGGACCAGATTCACCACCCGGTCCAGCAGGGCCAGCCGGTTGTTCCGGAGGGCCTCATCGTCCACCATCACCATGATTTCCTCCAGATAGCGGTCAATCTCCGGCCGGAGCCCTGAAACCACCTGGAGAACCTCCAGATATCTCTGATCCGGAAGCAGTTCCCGGACCTTTTTCTCCGCCGTATCCAGAGCACCATGCAGCCCTTCCTCCGCCGGCTCCCGGAGCAGTTCCTTCCGGAACAGGACACCGGGAGACTTGCGGCTGAGATTGGCTGCCCGGGTCACTCCGGTCACCAGTTCCCCGAACCGTCCTTCCAGGGACAGTTCCCGCAGAGCCCGGGCCCGGAGCATGGTATCATGGAAATTCAGGCTGCCGGATTCCACAACCGCATCCACCTGATCGTAGGTGAATCCGGCCTCCTCCAGGATATTCCTCATCCTCTGCAGGAAGAACTCCCGGATGTCCCCGGTAACCCCGGCACTGATCCGGTCCCCGTAAAGACGGATGGACTCCTCCACCAGCACTCCGAAATCCAGGTTCAGTTCCCGGGCTACCGCCATGCTGACAATTCCCTGTGCCGCCCGGCGAAGAGCGTACGGGTCCTGGGAGCCGGTGGGTTTCATGCCTGCCCCCATGATGCCAGCAATGGAGTCCATCTTATCCGCTATGGCCACGCAGATTCCTTCCGGGGACTCCGGCAGACTGTCACCGGCAAACCGGGGCATGTAATGTTCCCGGATTCCTCTGGCCACTGCTTCACCCAGTCCCTGGGCCCTGGCATAGTATTCTCCCATGATTCCCTGCAGTTCAGGAAACTCATAGACCATCTGAGATGTGAGATCCCCTTTGCATACCGCAGCGCAGGCTGCAACGGAATCCCGGTGTTCCTCCAGGCCCAGCTTTCCGGCCAGAAATACTGCCAGGCTTCCGATCCTTCTTACCTTCTCCCCATAGGTTCCCAGTTTTTCCTGGAATACCACCCGCTCCAGTTTCTCAGTCATCCGGGACAGGGGAACCTTCAGGTCCTCCGTATAGAAAAACCGGGCGTCCTCCAGCCGGGCGGACAGAACCTTCTGGTTCCCCCGGACCACTGTGTCCAGGCCATTTCCGTCTCCGTTTCTGACCCCCAGAAAACGGGGCAGAAGCGAGCCATCGGAACCACTCAGGGGGAAATATTTCTGCTGCAGTTTCATGGGAGTTATGATGGCCTCCCGGGGCAGTTCCAGAAAATCCGGGTCCAGGGATCCCACAAAGGCAGTGGGATACTCCACCAGCCAGACCACTTCCTCCAGAAGACCCGGATCGTCGTCCCGAACTCCGGACTCTCCGGCAGCCAGTCCGTCCAGCTGCTCGCTGATCATCCGGAGGCGGCGGTGGGGATCCACCACCACAAAAGCCTCTTCCATAAGATTCTCATATTCTCCGGGAGAACCGATCTCCACAGCGCCGGAACCTAGGAACCTGTGGCCACGGCTGGTCCTTCCGGCCCGGACTCCTGCCAGTTCCAGTTCCATCACATCGCTGCCGTGCAGAGCCACCAGCCAGCGGATGGGCCGGACAAAAGTCTGTTCCAGGGATCCCCAGCGCATATTCTTTGGAAAACCCAGGGACCACACCAGCCGCTGCAGAAGGTCTGGCAGCACCTCACTGGCTGAGCGGCCTTCCTCGGACACCCTTGCGAAAACATATTCCGTTCCATCCAGATCCTTCAGGACCAGGGCCGAGGGATCAACCCCCTGTCCCCGGCAGAAGCCCAGAACTGCTTTGGTGGGACTGCCCTGTTCATCGAAGGCGGCCTTCCGGGATGGGCCCTTCACTTCCCGGTTCAGATCCTCCTGCCGGCCGGCCAGACCCCGGACCAGCAGGGCCAGTCTTCTGGGGGTTCCCAGAACCTGCAGACTCTCAAAGGAAAGTCTCTCCTCATTGAAAAGGCTGCGGGAACGCTCTTCCAGCTGCCTCATGATGTCCGGCATAAACCGTGATGGTATCTCCTCGGTTCCGATTTCCAGCAACAGATCTTTCATCAGC
>JAXGWN010000149.1:0-5243 GCA_040773285.1 Bacillota bacterium | reverse complement strand
CGGATCACCGTCCACAAGGTGACCCGCCATGAGACCCGGGGGGTCTGCCACTGCCATACGGAGGGGGAAGTGTTCACCTGTGATTTCGAACGCTGCCCCGGGGACATCTGTGCGGCGGCCTGGCATTCCCTGTGGGCCCAGCTGAGAACCGTGGAACTGGGGGGACGCCATCCCTGGGACGCCCAGGAGGGGGTCACCTATGTGGGCTGCCCGGACCCCAACAAGCCGGTGGTCTTCAAAATTGAGGCCTACGGGGAAGCCGACTGATATGAGCGTACGGATTCTGGGCATCAGCGGAAGTCCGAGACACGGTGCCACTGAATACTCTGTCCGGGAGGCCCTCAAGGCCGCCGGAGAGGTAAAGGGGGTGGAAACCGCATTCATCGGGCTGGCCGGAAAACGGATCAGTAACTGCCTGCACTGCGACCGCTGCCTGGAGGAAAAACAGGGAATCTGTCCGGTGTTCCGGGACGACGTCAATGAACTGCTACCCCTGATTTCCTCCGCACACGGATTTATCATCGGGACCCCCGTGTATTCCATGAACACCTCGGGACTTCTGCAGAACTTTCTCAACCGGTTCCGCCCCATCGGGGTGAACATGCAGGGACACAACAAATACATCCGGGTGGCCGGCGGAATTGCCACCGGGGGGATGAGAAACGGAGGCTCCGAAATGGCCCTGGCCGCCATCAACAATTTTGCCCTGGTCAGCGGCATGACCGTGGTCAGCGGGGGAACCGCCGCCTACAACGGAGCCTCCGTCTGGGCCAGAAACCGCCAGGAGCCGGGCGCCCGGGAGGACGAAGCCGGGATGAATTCCGTCCGGGTGGTGGGAAGACGGGTTGCCGTGATGACAAAAATCCTTGTGGCCGGGTATAATGTTGTACAAAGTGAGATTCCGGAACATCTCCTGGCCGGGTTCGGATCCCCGGAGGAGATGGCGGAGTTTTACCAAAACTTTGTCAGCACCAGCACAGAACCCTGATAATACGGAGGAACCCATGGAAATTCTCAGCCGCATATCCGAGATGTACCCCGGACTCAGCAAAGGAAAGAAGAAAATTGCCCGTTATATGCTGGACAACAAGGAGGAGGCTGCCTTTTTGTCCGCTGCCGAAATCGCTGTCCGCTCCGGAACCAGCGAATCCGCTGTGGTCCGCTTCGCCTCCGACCTGGGATATTCCGGATACAAGCATATGCAGAGCGAATTCCAGGAGGTCCTCCGGAACAAACTGAGCGTTCTGGGCCGCTTCCGCTATAACCTCAATCCCCAGACCGGGGAAGAAGAAAGCGACCGGATGGTCACCTTTGCCACCACCATGAAGAATCTGAACGACACCTTCAGTGAGATTACCGACGAACTTCTGGATCAGGTGGGGGAGGAAATCCTCCGGGCCCGGAGAATCGGAGTGGCCGGCGTCCGGGGTTCCAACGGTCCGGCCCTGATTCTTGAGCTGTTCCTCAACGAGGTTCTGGATAATACCTTCCTGCTGACCCCGGGAATCGACGACTCCTTTGACCGGATCAAGTCCTGGGACGAGCGCGACCTGATCATCGGGATTGCCATTTTTTTCAACAAGAATTACACCTGGGAAATCATGAACTACGGAAAGACCAAGGGGTGCCGCACCATCGCCATCACGGACAGCATTGCCACCGCCCTGGGACAGCTGGCGGACATTGTGCTGCCGGTCCGCTCCGCCGGCACCTTTCCCTCCTACGCCGCCACCGTGATGGTGGTGGACATGATTCTTCATTCGGTGAGCCGCCGGGTCCGGGAGAATCCGGAAACCGAGGCCCGGATGAAGGAGACCGAGGACATCATGTACAAGTGGCTGAAACGGGCGGAGGACTGATATGGAGTACCGGATCCCCTTTGATCACCATGAACTGACCTTTAAACTTCCTGATGATCAGGAAGTTTATTGTCTTTCTCCCCGGGCCGCAGAGGCCCCCGTCTTAGAATTTTCCCGGGACGAAGAGATGAAGCGGGTCCGGGAGGCTCTGGAAAGCCCCCTGGGAAGCCCGCCCCTGTCCCGGCTGGCCCGCGAAGCCCGCCGGGCCGTGATCATAACCAGTGACCACACCAGGCCCCTGCCCAGCCGGCTGACCCTGCCCCTTCTTCTGGAGGCCATGCGCCGGGAGAACCCGGAACTTTCCCTGGAGGTGCTGGTGGCCACCGGCCTCCATGAGACCCCGGATTCCGGGGTGATCCGGGAGAAGTTCGGGGACCTGCCGGACCGGATTCCCTTTTACTGGCACGACGCCCGGGACCGGGATAACCTGGTGTCCCTGGGAACCCTTCCCTCCGGAGGACCCCTGCTGGTGAACCGCCGGATCCTTGAGACGGATCTGCTGGTCTCCGAGGGCTTCATTGAGCCCCATTTCTTCGCCGGGTATTCCGGGGGAAGAAAAAGTGTGCTTCCCGGCGTGGCCGGACAGGAGAGCATCCGCTGGAACCATTCCTATCCCATGATCGCCCACCCGGAGGCCCGGGCCGGCTCTCTGGCGGACAACCCCCTGCACCGGGACATGGTGGCGGCGGCCCGGGCCGCCGGCCTGCGGTTCTGCCTGCAGGTGATCCTGGACGGATCCCACCGGGTGATCCGGGCCTACGGCGGAGATCCCTTCCTGTCCCACGAGGAGGGCTGCCGGGAGGCGGAAGCCCTCTTCGGGGTGCCCGTCCGGAAAGGGCGTCTGGTGATCACCTCCGCCGGAGGGTACCCGCTGGATCAGAACCTCTACCAGCTGGTGAAGGCCATCGATACGGCCTCCCGGTGCTGTGAGCCGGGAGGAACCATTGTTGCCGCCGCCGGCTGCCGGGCCGGCATCGGGGGAGAGGATTTCTGCCGGCAGCTGGGAGAGTCGGCGGACCCCGGCCGGACCCTGGCCCGGTTTGCTGCCCTGGGCCCCCACAACACGGAATACGATCAGTGGCAGACACAGGTGCTGCTGCGGGTGAGGGCCCGGCACCGGATTGTGGTGGTGACCGGCGGGATTTCTGCGGACACCCTGAAGACAATGCATCTGGAGGGATCCGAAGACCTCCAGCAGGCGGTGGACGCGGCTCTTTCCGCAACCGGTGGACCTGTAGTGGTGATCCCTGACGGCATCGGTACCCTGATCACCGGCAGAAAGGATGGGGAGAAATGAAAATTGTTCTGGCTCCGGATTCCTTCAAGGGATCCCTAAGTGCCCGTCAGGTGACGGAGCACCTGGAAAAGGGAATCCGGCAGATTCTGCCGGATTCGGAAATTGTATCCCTTCCCATGGCCGATGGCGGGGAAGGGACCGCGGAGATTCTCATGGAGGTCCTCGGGGGCCGCATGGTGGACGTGCCCTCCGTGGACCCTCTGGGCCGGCCCCGGACCGGCCGGTATCTGTCCCTGCCCGGCCAGCAGGCCGTACTGGTGGAACTGGCGGAGTCCTCGGGACTGTGCCTCCTGACACGGGAAGAGAGAAACCCCCTCCATACTTCCACCTATGGCACCGGCCTGCTGATCCGGAAGGCTCTTCAGAAAAATCCCCGGGAGATCTACCTGACCATCGGGGGAAGTGCCACCAACGATGGGGGCATGGGCCTGATCCGGGCCCTGGGGGGCCGCTTTCTGGATGAGGCGGGCGGGGAACTGGAGGGGACCGGACAGGACCTGGAGCGGGTGGCGGACCTGGACCTGTCCCGGCTGGACCCCCGGCTGAAAGAAGCCGGGATCCGGGTGCTGTGTGACGTGACCAGTCCGTTTTACGGACCGGAGGGAGCGGCCCGGGTCTACGGACCCCAGAAGGGGGCGGACCCGGACATGGTTTCGCGGCTGGACCGGGGGCTTTCCCGGCTGGCCGGGGTGATCCGGGAAAAAACCGGACTGGACCTTATGGACCTTCCCGGCTCCGGGGCCGCCGGAGGGACCGGAGGCGGGGTGGCCGCCTGTCTGGGGGGGATCCTGGTTCCCGGAGTGGAGGAGATCCTGAGCCTCACCCGGTTTGACCGGGTCCTGTCCGGAGCGGACCTGGTGATTACGGGGGAGGGCCGGACCGACGCCCAGACCCTGCAGGGAAAGGTTCCCCTGGGGGTCCTGGGACGCTCCGCCTCAGCCGGGGTTCCCGTGGTGATCCTGTCGGGTTCCCTGGGTCCCGGATACCGGGACCTCTATAAACAGGGGGCTGCCGGCATTTTCAGCATCCAGACCGGACCTCTCACCCTGGAGGAGGCCATGGAGCAGGCGGGAGCCCTGCTGGAGGAGGCCGCAGGAAATCTGGTCACCCTGATTTCTTCCCTCAGAAAGGACACGAAGGATACGCCATGAAAGAAACACTGCTGATCGCCATGAATCCCGGAGGAGACCACCTGAAGAATCTTTCTGAGGAGTTTCCGCAGCTTTCCATAGTGGCCGCTTCCAGTCCGGAGGAAATTCTCCATCACCTGCCGGAGGCCGGAATTTTCATCTCCTTTACCTGTCCGCCAAACTATCTTGAAGCGGGAAAACGTCTCCGCTGGGTGCAGCTGCTGAGAAGCGGCACCGACGGTTCAGCGCTCCAGGAAATGCATGCGAGAAAGATTCTGGTGACCACCGCCCGGGGAATCCACAAAGAGATCATGGCCCAGTACGCTCTGGCGGCCATGATTATGACCTGCCGCAGCTGGCCGGAAATGCTTTATAACCAGCAGAAGAAAATCTGGAATCACGGTGCTTTTCAGGGAAGTATCCGGGGAAAAACTTTGGGAATTCTGGGCTACGGAATCGTGGGCCGTGAGGTGGCCCGTCTGGCCCGGGAGGCCGGCATGGAGATTCTGGCTCTGTCCCGGAAAAAGAAGGAAAACTGTCCGGATACCGGAGCCCGTTTTACCGGAGAGATCCGGGACATTTTCCGGCTTTCGGACTATGTTCTGAATCTTCTTCCTCTGACTCCGGAAACCCGGGGCCTTATCGGCAGGGAACTGCTGGAGGAAATGCATCCGGAAAGCGTCTTTATGAACCTGGGACGGGGAGCCACCGTGGTGGAAAACGATCTGGCGGACGTCCTGGAGAACGGACGGATCCGGGGGGCTGTGCTGGACGTTTTTGAACAGGAACCCCTGCCGGAGGATCACCGGTTCTGGGAACTTCCCAATGTGATTCTCACTCCTCACGTAAGCGGCAGCAGTTCGGATTATTTCGGTCTGGCCCGTGATCTTTTGCGAAGAAACATCCGATTGTTTCTGGAGGGAAAAACCGGGGAAATGAATAACACAATTCTGACTG
>JAXGWN010000148.1:0-5245 GCA_040773285.1 Bacillota bacterium | reverse complement strand
CTCTTCTTCGTTCAATCTCAGTTCCACCTTTCTCATAACATCCTCCCTGTTGTCTGTGTCTTTCAACAGGGGATAGTATACATGATTCACCGGGACATAATCGCTTAACTCTCAATAGGACATTATCACTTGTGCCTTAGATTCCACCGAATTTTCCCCTGAAAATTGTTGACATAGGAATGTTCCTCAGTTAAGATATAACCTGAGTTTTGCAGTAAAAATGATCAAAAACGCCCGTCAGCCCTTTGTTTTCAAGGGTTGCGGGCGTTTCTTCTTTTCCTCAAAGTGTAGTGAATTTGACCTTATTTCCTATATTTCAGAATTTTTTTGATGTCCGCCTGGGACATGATCTTGCGGCTCAAGTCGTATCCGAACAGGGACTCTGCTGCCTGGATCACCTCATCCCGGTAATCAAACAGGTAGTAGTTCTGCTCCAGATAGGAACAGGAGTAGCGAATCAAGGAGTTACGGATCTGTTTGACCGTGAATCGCTTTTCCAGCAAGTGCTCCAAAACCCGCATAATGACCAGCGCCACAAAGCAGGTCAGGAAATGTGCATCCACATGGTCTTCAGTCTGTACGTGAACCGGTCTGGCTCTGAACTCACCCTTGATGATTTTGAATGACTCCTCAATTTCCCACAGTCCTTTGTAGATCTGCCGGATTTCACTGTCGGACAGATGCTTTTCACTGGTCACAATTGAATAGTACCCGTCGTACTGCTCCTCCTGCTTGATCCGTTCCAGGTTAAGGGAAAGAACCTGCCCGTCCGTGATCTCCCCGGTGTCTTTGGAAAACCGGATATTGTTGACATAACCGGCTGCGCCGAAGCTGGTGGCCCGGGTGTATCTGCCCGGATTGGCAATGAGATCCCTGGCTTTGGCGATGGCTCTGGCCCGTTCTTTTTTCTGTTTCTGGGCGTACTTCTCAGAATAATAAACCATCTGCTTCTGATAGATTTCCATTTCCCGGGTCCGCTTACCCTTCGAATCCTTCAGTCGGATCTTCTTGGCATAGACCCGGGACTTGTGCCGGAACAGGACCGGGTTTCCCTCCCGGTCTGTTTGCTCGTCCGTCCGGTAACCGGAAGGATCCAGAACCCAGGCTCTGAATTCCCGGTCGGCCCCCAGGACGCTCTGCCCATAGACATATCCGTCATTTCCAGCCATGTCATCGTGGTTCTTCCCGGAGAGAAACGCCGTGTTGTCACTGGTGTTGATGCCCCGGTCGGCCACAACGATGATCCGTTCCAGCTCAAAATCTTTTTTGACCCGCTGCACGGTGGGGACAAGAGACTTCTTTTCGCTTTCTCCTCCTGAGAACAAATTGTAAGACATGGGGATGCCGTTTGAATCCATGAGCAGTCCCATCTGAACGATGGGGTCCTTGCGGTGTTCTTTGCAGGGGCCGCGCTTTCGCTGGCCCTTCTTCACCACGTCTCCGTTGTCATCGGTGACGTCTTCATCCTCATAGGGGATTTCGAAGTAGTAGTTGGTGACATCGTAGTAGCCCAACTGGTTGTCCCGTCCCACCAGGTCACAGACCTTCCGGTGCAGGTGCCGCTGAATCTCTCCGGAATATTTGTGGAAGTAGTCCAGTGCCCGGTACACGTCATCCAGGGAAAAGTCAAAGGATTCAAAGTAGGTACCCTTGCTCTCGAAAGCCTGCTTTTTGGATGACGGAAACAAAAAACGGTTGAAGACCAGCAGGCTGAAGATGCTGTTGATGTTGTAGTCCACATTGAGCTGACGCTGCTTGCCCTGGAAAAACTCCCGCAGGTCCAGCAGGGCGTAGACTGACTTTGGAACGGCATAGCCCAGATTTTTCCGGAAGGATGCCTGATCCGGGAGTCTGGACAAGAGATTGAGTTCCAGAGACTTTTGAGGGGTCTCCTTGACAGAGCGTTCTTTGGCCACTTGTTTGAAGTGGCTGATGGGATCGGGGTAAATCTTCTCCAGATCCTCAAGATACCCAAGTTTCTCAACGGTTTTCTGTTTCACTTTGCCATTCTGGCGGTAACTCTGGACGAAGGAAAGATAGACCTTACCATTACTGATGCTTTGTTTCAGGAACATAGACAGCACCTCCACCCCTATTATACCATATTACATTACAATACACCACATAAATATGAAAAAAGATTGACATAAAAAAAGCCCGTGGCATCTGGGCTGAAGGGTGATTTTTAGGGCTTGATGCTGCAAAACAACGGGAAGAGAACTGATGGATTCCGGGGCAGCTTGCAGGCTGCCCCGGACCTTTTCTTTCAGACACCTCCAGCCCCTGAAATATGGGACAGCAGATGCTGAAAAGTTCATAAAACGGTTGACACCGGTATCCGCAGAAAGTATAATGATACTTGCGCTGAATGGTGCGGGCGATTAGCTCAGCTGGGAGAGCGCTTGCCTTACAAGCAAGATGTCGGCGGTTCGATCCCGTCATCGCCCACCAATTTGTATGGCCCCGTGGTGTAGGGGTTAACACGTCGGCCTGTCACGCCGAAGATCGTCGGTTCAAATCCGATCGGGGTCGCCATACATATATCATCCACGCGGAAGTGGCTCAGTGGTAGAGCATCGCCTTGCCAAGGCGAGGGTCGCGAGTTCGAATCTCGTCTTCCGCTCCACACATTGAGGCGACGTAGCCAAGGGGTAAGGCATGGGACTGCAAATCCCTGATCCCCGGTTCAAATCCGGGCGTCGCCTCCATTTTTTTATTTTCGCCCGGATGGCGGAACTGGCAGACGCACAGGACTTAAAATCCTGCGAGGTTCACCCCTCGTACCGGTTCGATTCCGGTTCCGGGCACCAGTAATTCAGGGGCTCCACATAGTGGGAGGCTCTTTTTTTGTGCGCCTGATTCCCGTGCCCCGGAGGGGAATGTGCCCAAAAGCGCTTCCCTTCCCTATCCCCCTTCCAGGCTTTTCCCGCCTGGGGATTCCCGGGGATCAATTGAGAACATTCCGCAATAGAATCCTGCAGGAAAGAGCGTCTGTCCGGTTATCCGGGCAGGCGCTCTTTTGCCCATCATTCAATCTGTACGGTTCAGACTTCCCGGATGATCCAGATATGTCATGCAGAGACCGGGTACCCCGGGCGCGGTTCCCGGGAAGCATGAACACATCGCAGGGCAGGAGCAGGGGGAATCTTCTGCGGTTTGAGTCGTTACGTCCCCTTGAAGGAGCAGCCCGGTGCACCGGCGATATGCCGGGGGTCAGCCGCCTGCCTGACGGTGCAGGTGCCGGCTTCCTCCATAAAGGGGCGAACAGGGTTGTGCAGCCCCTTTTCTCACCGGATGTATGTTTCGTGTCAAAAAAACGGTATTTCATGCAGGAGACGGAATTTGTGGCAGTGTTCTGGTAGAGTAAGTGAACTGGAATGTGCCTTTTACAGGTCAGCGGATAATGGAGGGCGGACCGCTGCAGCAGGAAGGACAGTTTTTTGTTTTAGACAGTCTGTATTCCTGGAAAGATGGAAGCCAGATACGGCTGTGCCGTTGACGGAATCCACCGGTTCCTTCTGTATCTCTTCCGGTGTATTTAAATCATTGCGGCAGTCAGACAGGGGTATTGTCCGGAAGTCATTCCCCGGAGCTCTGGCCGGGGCCGTATACACAGTGACCGGTTGGCTTTTCCGGGATCTTTTTTATTTGCTTCCGTATATGACCTTTAAAACCGGCCGGACCGGGTCAGTGCAGATAATTCATCTGTTCTCTGATATAGCACTGCATTCATACCTCTCTATTATCAGTGCGGATGTGTTCAATGGGTGGTCTCCGCGTACAGCTGACCGGCTGGGAACGGAAGTCTCTGATTCTGCCCGGAAGGGAATGAGGGAACTGAAACAAGTTGTCTGGACCCGGACAGTGCCTTTCCGGCATAACCGGGAAGACGGTACCCGGGTGTGGCGGTGAAACTGTCCATCCGGTACCACCTGCGGATGCTGCTCAGGGGTATGGAAATTCAGGGTGCTGGAAGACAACGTTATTATTTCAGCAGGGATCTCAGGCAACCGGAAGCGGTTTCCCGGGATTATAGAAACTGCCGTGTCTATGGGAAAGGGGGGCAGGACATGACGTACGCCTGTAAGGACAGCGGCTTTGTATTCCGTCGGGTGGGAGCAGTAAGGGAATGTCCTTTCTGCGAGAAAACCCATATCCGCACTGCCACTGAGGAGGAAGCCGCGGGGCTTAAGTTACTTCTGGAACAGAGAAAACCAACTTTACAGATCAGGGAGGAACAGACTTTATGAAAAAAAGATTACTGAGTGTGCTTCTTGTGTTGTGTATGGCAGTGACCATGCTGCCGGTTTCAGCGCTGGCAGGGGAATTTTCCTATACCATAAACATATCTGGAATGACTGTTGAAGGTATTAATCAAGCTATTCATGATGCTCTGATTGGCCACAATCCAGTTATTGTGAGGGGAGAAAAGACCGATGCCGATGCTGAGGTGGTACTCACTATCCCCGCAGAGAGAAACCTGCAATGGAATGCGGTGTATGAGGCCGATTCATCTTTATCCGGTAGTGCCCTCCTCAAATTGACTGCTGCTTCCAAAGGGACACTGGTGATTGGTTCTGGTGGTAGACTTTCGGCGGGAAATAATACCGCCATATTTTCCGAAAGTGACAGCGATACGGATATTACGGTATCGGGGATAGTCTACAATTCCGCGAATCCAACTATTTCATTAAGCAGTTCATGGAATACGATCACCGTTGGAAATGGCGGCCAGGTGATTGCGGAGGGTAACAACAGAGTTATAGAATCCAAGGGAAATGTGACGGTAGACGGTGGTATAGTGAAAAACACTAGCAATTCTTCCACGGCAGAAGTAATCAATATGGCAGATAGTGGGAAGACGGTCACCGTTCAAGGCGGCGGTCAGGTGATTGCCAGTGGGGATAACACAGCAATACGTGCTGGGACAAATATTGTTATCATTACCGGAAAACACAGTGTTTCCGGCGTAAGTAGCATGGTACAAAACATTAAAACTGATTCGACAGGAACTTTTCCGGTTATCTTTTCGAGTCAGGGCGTTACTGTTCAAGGCGGAGGTAAAGTATCAGCAGCCTCTGTAAAGGCGTCGGCTATTTGTTTTGATGACGGTGATATTACCGTTACCGGAGAGGGCAGCACAGTCGAAAACACTAATGTATCTGCCAGTGCTGCGGTTATTTTATCAGGTGGAACTGCCATTAGTGGCAATAATGTTACTGTTAAAGATGGAGGCCAGGTGACT
>JAXGWN010000147.1:0-5275 GCA_040773285.1 Bacillota bacterium | reverse complement strand
TTCAGTAAACTACAATCATCCCCCGGTATTTCTCGGGGAGCACTCCACAGCCCACTCCAGCCTTCTGGGGGCCGGTTCCTGGGTGGATGGCTCCGTAACCAACTGCGTGCTGTCCTTCGGGGCCGTGGTGGAGGAGGGAGCAGTACTCAGCCGCAGCGTCATTATGCCGGGAGCCAGGATTGGCCGGGGGGTTAGAATCCACAAGGCGATGGT
This sequence comes from Bacillota bacterium, assembly GCA_040773285.1. Taxonomy (GTDB): domain Bacteria; phylum Bacillota; class TC1; order TC1; family UBA5767; genus JAXGWN01. The sequence goes on along the minus strand of JAXGWN010000147.1, from coordinate 5,062 downwards.
GGGGGAAGGGGCTGTGATCGGAGACAATTGTGAGATCGGAAGCCCGGACCAGGAGGGCATCACGGTGGTGGATTCCATGGTGCGGATGCCGGAGGGCAGCAAAATTCTTTAGGGGCAGAAGGAGGAAGTCATGAAGATACTGATGGCAGCATCGGAAAGTTATCCGTTTGCCAAAACAGGAGGACTGGGTGACGTCCTGGGAAGTCTGCCCCCCGCCCTGCAACGGGCAGGGGCTGAGGTACGGGTGGTACTGCCCCGGTACGGGACCATCGGGGAGACTTTCCGGCAGGAGATGGTTCACAGGGGCCATTTCACAGTCCCCCTGGGTTGGCGCCGGCAGTACTGCGGCCTGGCGGAACTGGAACACCAGGGAGTGACCTACTGCTTTTTGGACAACGAATACTATTTCCGCCGGGAAAGAATCTATGATTTCCATGATGAGGCAGAGCGGTTCGGATTTTTTTCCCGGGCGGTTCTGGAAATGATCCGTCATACGGATTTTGTTCCGGACATTCTCCATACCCATGACTGGCAGACCGGTATGGTAGGGGTCTATCTGAAAACCCTGCTGTCAGACGATCCTGTGTTCCGGGATATCCGGAATGTGTACACCATCCACAATCTGAAGTACCAGGGAGTGTTTCCCCGCAGCGTTCTCACCGATGTGCTGGGTCTTCCGGAGTCCCTGTACTCCCCGGAAGGCATTGAATTTTTCGGCAACATCAGTTACATGAAGGGGGGCATCCGGTTTGCGGACCGGGTCACCACCGTGAGCCATTCCTATGCCCGGGAGATCACCACCCCGGCTTTCGGGGAGAGGCTGGAGGGAATTCTGGCTGCCCGGGGGGATCTGACAGGAATAGAAAACGGAATCGACACCGGACTGTATGATCCGGAAAACGATTCTGCTTTGGCAGCTCCTATCCGGAAGGGAAAGGAAAAGCAGGGAAAAGCTGCCAATAAGAAGGCCCTGCAGCAGGAACTGGGGCTGGAAGTGTCACAAAATACCCCTCTGGTGGCTGTGATCTCCCGTCTGGTCCCCCAGAAGGGTCTGGATCTGATCCGGGAGGTGCTGCCGGAGATCCTCCGGGAGGACCTGCAGCTGGTGGTTCTGGGAACCGGGGAAGCTTCCTTCGAAGAGATGTTCCGGCAGGCTTCCCTGCAGCATCCGGACCGGGTGGCAGCCAGAATCTGTTACGATGAGGATCTGGCCCACCGGATGTATGCGGGAGCGGACATCTTCCTGATGCCCTCCCTGTTTGAGCCCTGCGGGCTGGCCCAGATGATGGCCATGCGCTATGGAACCGTCCCCCTGGTCCGGGAAACCGGGGGACTTAAGGATACGGTGGAACCCTACAATGAGTTCACAGGGGAAGGATTCGGATTCACTTTCAGGGATCCCGATGCCCAGGATCTACTCTATACTCTGAAGCGGGCTCTGGGTTTCTACCGGAACCCTACCGCATGGAATCATCTGGTGACCCGGGTGATGGCCCGGGACCACAGCTGGGGCCATGCAGCCACGCAGTATCTGGAGCTTTACGGGCAACTGCCCGTCGGAAAGGAAGAATAGTTATGTTCTCAGGAAAAGAGAGTTTCAAAAGTCAGTTCAGACAGCGGCTGGCCGGGGCCTACGGAAAGGCCGTGGAGGAGGCCACCGACCAGGAACTGTACCAGATCCTGGGGACCATGGTCCGGGAGCAGCTGGGGGAGTCCTGGATTGCCACCAACCGGGCCTGCCGGGGGGACGGGGTAAAACAGGCCTACTACTTCTCCCTGGAGTTTCTGCTGGGCCGCCTGCTGGGAAGCAACCTGATCAATATGGGGATGCTGGAGATGGTGGACAGTGCCCTGAGGGAAATGGGGGCGGACCCGGAGCGGCTGGAGGGCTGCGAGCCGGATGCCGGTCTGGGAAATGGCGGTCTGGGCCGTCTGGCTGCCTGCTTCCTGGATTCCCTGGCCTCACTGGACCTGCCGGGACACGGCTGCGGAATCCGTTATAAATACGGCCTGTTCGAACAGAAAATCGTGGACGGCTACCAGGTGGAACTGCCTGACAACTGGCTCCGGGAAGGAAATGTATGGGAGGTGCGCCGCGCCGACAAGGCTGTGGAGGTCCGGTTCGGGGGCCGGGTCACCGCCCGGGAGGAACAGGGCCGGCTTACCTTCGATCATTATGAATATGAATCCGTTCTGGCGGTTCCCTACGATATTCCGGTGGCGGGATACCATACCGGCACGGTGAATACTCTGCGGCTTTTCAGTGCAGAGATGATGAGTGCTGACTTTGATCCCCGTCAGGTCAGCATGAGCGATCAGAGAAAGATTATTGAATACAAGCGCAGCACCGAGGCCATTTCCGAATTTCTGTATCCGGATGACAGTCACTGGGAAGGAAAGAGGCTGCGGCTGAAGCAGCAGTATTTCCTGGTATGCGCCGGGATCCACAGCATTCTGCGCACCTACCGGAAACGGAATCTGCCCCTGTCCCGTCTGCCTGAATTTGTGTCCATTCATATCAATGATACCCATCCTGCACTGGCCATTCCGGAACTGATGAGGATCCTGCTGGATGAGGAAAAGATGTCCTGGGAGGAAGCCTGGATGGTGACCGGGCGAACCGTTTCCTACACCAATCACACCACCCTGGTGGAGGCCATGGAGACCTGGCCCCTTTCCATGATGCAGGAACTGCTGCCCCGGATCACCATGATCATTGAGGAGATCGACCGGCGGTTCCGCCTGGAAGTGATCCAGAGATACCTGGGAAAACAGGAAATGGCGGAGCGGATGGCCATTGTCCGGGACGGAACCGTTCATATGGCCCATCTGGCGGTGGCCGGTTCCCACAGCATCAACGGAGTGGCCCAGGTCCATACAGAGATACTGAAACAGAGGGTCCTGAAGGACTTCTGCCAGATCTATCCCCGACGGTTCAACAATAAGACCAACGGCATCACCCACCGCCGCTGGCTTCTGAAGGCCAATCCCCGGCTGGCGGATCTGGTGACCAGGCAGCTGGGTGAGGACTGGATCCGGGATCCGGATCTTCTGCAGGAACTGGCCCGGTATCGGAACCGGGAGGATCTGCAGGACGAGTTTCTGGCCATCCGGCAGGAAAACAAGGAGGCACTGGCCCGTCTGATCCATCAGGAGACGGGAATCTCTGTGGACACCTCCTCCATTTTCGACGTGCAGGTGAAGCGTCTTCATGCCTACAAGCGGCAGGTCCTGAACGTTCTCCATATTCTGGATCTGTACTGCCGTCTCCGGGAGAATCCTGCCCTGGAAATTCATCCCCGGACCTTTATCTTTGGGGCCAAGGCAGCCCCCTCCTATTATTTTGCCAAGAAGGTCATCAAGCTGATCCATGCAGTGGCCGATCTGGTGAACCGGGATCCGGCCACCAGGGATGTTCTGCGGGTGGTGTTTCTGGAAAACTACAGCGTTTCTCTGGCGGAGCAGATCATTCCGGCGGCGGATATCAGTGAACAGATATCCACTGCCAGCAAGGAGGCCTCCGGTACCGGGAATATGAAGTTTATGCTCAACGGTGCAGTGACCGTGGGCACCCTGGATGGGGCCAATATTGAAATCCGCCAGGAGGTGGGGGATGAGAATATTTTCATCTTTGGCCTTACTGCGGCGGAAGTGCTGAACTATTATCAGTACGGAGGGTACAGCGCCCTGGAAACCTACAACTCAAGCCCCAGGGTGGCCCGGGTGGTGGATATGCTGGTGGGAGGCGAACTGGCCGGTTCCTACGGGGAGATCCGGGATATCTACAACGCTCTTCTGGCGGAAAACGATGAATATTTTGTCCTGCGGGATCTGGGGGCCTATCTGGATGTCCAGGAGAGCGCCGGGATTGCGTTTCAGAACCGCCGGGAATGGGCGGCCCGCTGCCTTTCCAACGTGGCCGGGGCCGGTGTGTTCTCCTCGGACCGCACCATCCGGGAATATGCCCGGGACATCTGGGGAATACGGCCTCTGCTCACCGGGGACCGGCCGGGAGGAAGCCCATGGAATGGATGATCCATAACTCATTTGAAAAAGTATACCGGGAGCCCTTCGGGGCTCTTTGTACAGGAGCGCAACTGCGGCTGACCCTTCGTCTCCAGCTGGAGCCGGAGGGGCCGGTGCTTCTCCATCTCCATCCGGAACCGGGGGAAGCCGGGACGGTGGAGATGAAAAAAACAGGAGAAGATCTCTGGGAGGCCCGGATCAGGGTTCCCGGGGATCCCGGGCTGTTGTGGTATCACTTTTCCGCCGGCCGGGAGGGACGGCGTTTTTTCTGCGGACGTAAAACTCCGGAAACAGGCGGACGGGGAGCCATGTACGGGGAAATGCCCCCCTCCTGGCAGGTCACGGTGTACCGCCCGGATGCCAGGGTGCCCGGCTGGTTTACGGATACCGCCATCTACCAGATATTCCCGGACCGGTTCCGGAACGGCCATCCGGAGGGCCGTGTGGAAAATGCCCCTGCCGGCAGCCTGATTCACGCCTGCTGGGAGGACGATCCGGTCTATGTGCGGGATCCGGGAACCGGAGCGGTGACCCACTGGGATTTTTCCGGGGGAACCCTGGAAGGGATCCGGCAGAAACTGGACTATCTGAAGAATCTGGGCATCGGGTGCATCTACCTGAATCCTGTCTTTATGGCTGCCAGCAACCATCGGTATGACACAGCGGATTATCTCAGTACGGATCCCATGCTGGGGACCACTGAGGAATTTGAGAAACTCTGCCGGCAGGCGGCCCGCCGGGGCATCCGGATCGTCCTGGATGGGGTTTTCAGTCATACCGGAAGTGACAGCATCTATTTCAACCGGGAGGGCCGGTTTCCCGGCACAGGAGCCTGGCAGTCGGCGGACTCTCCATACTATCCCTGGTACAGATTCCGTCGGCATCCGGACGATTACGAGTCCTGGTGGGACATTCCGGTGCTTCCCAATGTAAATGAGAACGATGCGGGATACCAGGAGTTTATTCTGGGAGAGGAAGGGGTCCAGAAGACCTGGATGGACCGGGGAGCCTCCGGCTGGCGGCTGGACGTGGCCGA